>NZ_VRVF01000040.1:0-44725 GCF_008040045.1 Methylobacterium sp. WL8
ATCAGTCGATGCCGCAGGCTCGCCCGTGATCACGAGGCGACGGCCTCTTCCGCACTCGCCTTCTTCGTCCTGGCAGCAGCCATGATCCTCGTCAGACGCCTGGCACGAGCGTTATGAAACGGGGTCTCAGACGTACATCGCGATGGCGGATTGCAGCATCTCGTTGACGGTGCCGATGACCTTGGTGTTGGACGTATAGGCCTGCTGGGTCTCGATCATCTTTGAGAACTGATCCGAGATGCTCGCGTTCGACTGCTCGACCGAGCCGGCGGTGACGGTCGCGCCGTTCAGGCCGAAGCTCGGCGCCCCGGTGCTCGCGGTCGCCACGAAGGCGCCGCCGTCGAGCGAGGCGAGGGTGTCCCGCGCGCCGAACTGGGCCAGGGTCAGGGTTCCGAGCGCCTGGGTGCTGCCATCCGACAGGGTGCTGGTGAGGGCGCCGGCGGGCGAGACCGACAGGCTGGAGAGCGCGCTCGTGCCGGTGGGCGGCATCTGGACCGGCGCACCCTTCGAGGATCCGGCGAACAAGTAATACCCGGTCCCGTTGACGAGATACCCGCTGGCATCCGGCGCGAAGTCGCCGCGCCGGGTATAAGCGAGGTCCGACCCGAAGCTCGGCGTCGATGCCGTCCCGAGATTCTGCCGGACGATGAAGTAGCCGTCGCCGCCGATGGCGAGGTTCGTCGCGATGCCGGTCGATCCCACCGTGCCCTGAAGCCCGAGGTTCGACCGCGTGCTGATCGCGACGCCGCCGGCGGGCTGCGTGCCGGCCTCGGTCTGTGCGAGCATGTCGGCGAAGCTCGTATCCGTGTTCTTGAAGCCGGCCGTTGTGCTGTTGGCGATGTTCCCGGAAATGTTGTTCAGCGCGAAGGATTGCGCCGATGTGCCGGTGATGGCGTTCGAGAGCGCATCCATCAGGCTCATCGTAGATCTCCTTCAGGGAACGGCCGCGCCCGATAAGAACACCGACGTCGGCGTGCCGACCGACCGCTCCCGAGCCAACCCTGATTAGAGATTTTATCGTTAATACACGGTGTGTAACGAATTATATCTGATGAATCCATGATGCCGCCCTAGAAACGAAACTCGACATCTTGGAAATATTCAGACACAAAAATATCGGCGGCGACGATACTTCCACACGACGCTCAGGCCTACTCCCATTCCATTCGCGTCACGGCCACGCCGGTCAGCGCCGCGACGATGCGTTCGCGCTCGGCCCGGCTCGGGGCGATGCGCGCGCGTGCCGCCGCCAGCACGGCGGGCGAAGCGGTTTCGGGCGTGCCGGCGTCGAAGGGCGGGGCGGGAGCGTATTCGTGCCCGAGCTGGATCGCCTCGGCGCGCTCACGGCCGACGAGTTCGGCTGCGAGCGTCAGGGCGAAGTCGAGGCCGGCGGTGACGCCGCCGCCGGTCACGAAGCGTCCGTCGCGCACCACGCGCTCGCGCACCGGGATCGCTCCGAAGGCGGACAGCAGATCGTGCGCGGCCCAATGGGTCGTCGCCCGGACGCCGTGAAGCAGGCCCGCGGCTCCGAGCACCATCGCGCCCGTGCAGACCGACGTGACGTAGCGCGCGCCTTCGGCCTGTCGGCGCACGAAAGCGAGGGCCGTGTCGTCCACCATCAACGCGTTCACGCCGACGCCTCCGGGCACGCAGAGCACGTCGAGGGCCGGACAATCGGCGAAGGTCGTGGTCGGCGTCAGGATCAGCCCGGTCGCGCTGCGCACCGGCGCAAGGCTCGCGGCGACGAGGTGAACCTCCGCGCCGGGCACGCCGACGAAGACCTCGTAGGGCGCCGTCAGGTCCAGCTGCTGAACGCCGGGGAAGGCGAGCAATCCGATCTGAAAGGGCATCCAGCGCTCACCTCGGCGGCTCGGCAAGTCGGCCGAATCCGCAGACCCGATCCTATCACCGCGATCGCACCGTGACAAAACAGCATCTTGTGCGCTGCAACATACCTGCCGTGCGCAGGCGCGCCTTGCTGCCAAGCTCGCCGAAGGCCAAGCACAAGTCTCTGTAGAACTTGGCCTTTCGAGAATCATATGTCCGACCGCCTGCATCCCCGGCCCGCTGCCGCGACCGATCCTGCCATCAGCCGCCGCAAGCTGCTGGAGTTCTTCTCTGCCAGCCCGATCCTCGCCTCGGGGGCGGTCGGCGCGCTCGCCACGCTGCTCGAATCAGGCGCCTCGGGGGCGCTCGCCCAGAGCTACGACGTGCTGCGGCAGGCGCCGGTGATGAACGGCGACCTGATCGCCGCGCCGGCCCAGGCGCTCAACGTGTTCGACTTCGAGATGGTAGCCAAGAAGGAGCTGCCGCCGGCCCATTACGGCTACCTCGCCAGCGGCGTCGACGGCGACGAAACCCTGAAGGCGAACCGCGACGGGTTCGAGCACATCCGCATCCGCGCCCGCCGGCTGATCGACGTGCGCAAGATCGACACGAGCGTGAAGATCTTCGGCGAGACCTGGGCGAGCCCGATTGCGCTGGCGCCGGTGAGCAGCCAGGGCGCGTTCCACCCGGACGCCGAGCTGGCGGTGGCGCGGGCCGCCCGGGTGAAGGGCCACCCGATGATCCTGTCGACGGTGGGGTCGTCGGCGATCGAGGACGTGATCAAGGAGCGCGGCGCCCCGGTCTGGTTCATGCTCTACCCCACCGACGACTGGGCGGTGACCGAGGCGCTGGTGAAGCGCGCGGAGAAGGCCGGCGCGCCGGCCATCGTGCTGACGGTGGACCGCCAGGGCGGGCGCAACACCGAGACCCTGTTCCGCGAGCGCCGCACCGACACCCGCACCTGCACCGATTGCCACACGCCCGGCTTCAAGAACGAGGTGAGCCGCAAGCCGATGTTCGACGGGATCGACGTCGATCGCGTGACCAACCTCTACGGGACCGGCATGACCTGGGACTACGTGCGGCGCCTGCGCGGCATCGTGAAGGGCAAGCTCGTGCTCAAGGGCATCGTCACCAAGGAGGACGCGAAGACGGCCCTCGACCACGGCGTCGACGCGCTGATCGTGTCGAACCACGGGGGCCGGGCCGAGGAGAGCCTGCAATCGACCATCGGCGTGCTGCCGGAGGTCGTGGCGGCGGTGAACGGCCGGGTGCCGGTGCTGATCGACGGCGGCTTCCGCCGCGGCACCGACGTGCTCAAGGCGCTGGCGCTGGGCGCCACCGCCGTCTGCGTCGGCCGCCCCTACGTCTGGGGCTTGGCCGCCTTCGGCCAGCCCGGCGTCGAGGCGGTCCTCAACATCCTGCAACGCGAGTTCGAGACGATCATGCGCCAGGCCGGCGCCACCAAGATCGCCGAGATCACCGCCGCCAGCGTCGACCGGGCGTAGCCCGCATCCTGTGACCGGCCCCACGGCTTTGGCGGCGGGGCCGGCATTTGACAATCCCGCCCGCATCATCGACACCGCCGCCCGTCTGGGCATCGACCGAACGACGAGGCCGGTTGCCGGTTCCGGAGCCGCGCATGACCGCCTTCTCGGCTTATCCCCTCCCGTCCGCACGGCGCCCATGACCCCCAGCGAAGCCGCGGGGCGACCCGTCCTTGCCGCGCGGCCCGGCCCCGGCTTCGCGTTCGGCGACTTCCTCCTGAACACCGTGTCGGCGAGCCATGCGCGGGCCTGCGCGTGGCTCCTCGCGCTCTGCCTCGTCTGCTTCCTGCCCGGCCAGATCTCGCTGCAGCCGATGGACCGGGACGAGCCGCGCTTCGCCCAGGCCTCGAAGCAGATGCTCGAGACCGGCGACGGCGTCGACATCCGCTTCCAGGGCGAGGCCCGCCACAAGAAGCCGGTGGGCATCTACTGGGCGCAGGCCGCCGCGGTGGCGGCGGGCGAAGCGCTCGGCGTGCCCGAGGCGCGGACCGCGATCGCGCTCTACCGCATCCCCTCGCTGCTCGGCGCGACCGCCGCCGCGCTGCTGGCCTATTGGGCGGCGCTCGCCTTCCTCGCCCGCCGCGGCGCCTTCCTCGCCAGCGCCCTGTTCGGCGCCTGCTTGATGCTCGCGGCCGAAGCGCACCTCGCCAAGACCGACGCGCTGCTGACCGCGTGCTCGGTCGCCTCGCTCGGCACGCTCGCCCGCGCCTGGCTCGGCCGGTCCGGCCCCGGGCCCTCGACCGCAGGCCGGCTCGCGTTCTGGCTCGGGCTGGCCCTCGGCATCCTGGTGAAGGGCCCGATGGTGCCGCTGTTCGTCGGCCTGCCGATGCTGGCGCTGTCGTGGAAGGCGCGCTCCGGCCGCTGGATCCTGTCGCTGCGCCCGTGGTCCGGCCTCGCGATCGTCGCCCTCATCGTCGCGCCGTGGTTCCTGGCGATCGCCTGGCGCAGCGGCGGCGCCTTCTTCACCGAAGCCGTCGGCCACGACATGCTGGCCAAGGTCGGCAGCGCCAAGGAGAAGCACTGGGCGCCGCCGGGCACCTACGCGCTGGTGTTCTTCGCGACCTTCTGGCCCGGCGCCGCCTTCGCCGCCCTGGCGATCCCGTTCGCGTGGCGCCGCCGCGGGGACGATGCCGTCGCCTTCCTGCTGGCGTCGATCGTCCCGGCTTGGGCGATGTTCGAGGCGGTGCCGACCAAGCTCCCGCACTACGTCCTGCCGCTGATGCCGATGGTGGCGACCCTCGCCGTGCTGGCGCTGCGCGCCGGCGCCCTCGATCCGACGCGGCGCGGCGCGCGCGCGGTGGCGCTGCTCGTGCCGGCGATTCCCGTCGGGTTGACGATCGGCCTCGTCGCGGTCGCGTGGCGCCTCGATCGGGTGCTGCCCGTGCTGTCGCTGCCGCTGCTCGGAACCGCCTGTGCGCTGGCCTGCGCCGCCTGGATGGCCTACGCGCGGGGCGGCCCGGAGCGGGCGATGGTGTTCGCGATCCTCTCCGCCTGCCTGCTCTCGCCCGCGGTGCTCGGGCTGGCGCAGACCGAGATCCCGGCGCTGAAGGTCTCGAATCGGCTCGCCGCGATCGGCGACGCGCTGCCGTGCCGGCCGCAGGTCGCAAGCCTCGGCTACCGCGAGCCGAGTCTGGTGTTCCTGATCGGAACGGACCTCGCCACCCCGAACACCGGCGCCGACGCGCTGGCCTTCCTCAACGCCGGCGGCTGCCGCCTGGTCTTCGTCGAGCAGCGCTCGGCCGCCGACTTCGCCGACGCGTGGCCCGTCGGCGGCGCCGGGCCGAAGGCGGTCGGGCAGGTATCGGGCTTCAACATCAACGCCGGCCGCCGGGTCGACCTCACCGCCTATGCGGTGACGCCCGCGGCTCAGACGGTGGCCCCATGAACCCGACCTCCCCCCGCCTCAGCATCGTGGTGCCGGTGAAGAACGAGGCCGGCAACATCGCGGGCCTCGTCGCCGAGATCGAGGCCGCCTGCGCAGGCTTGGCGCCGTTCGAGCTGATCTACGTCGACGACGGCTCCACCGACGCGACGCCGGCCGCGCTCGAGGCCGCGCGGCAGGGCCGCCCGTGGCTGCGCGTGCTGCGCCACGCCCGCAGCGGCGGCCAGTCGGCTGCCGTGCGCAGCGGCGTCTCGGCGGCGGCCGGCCCGATCGTCGCGACGCTCGACGGCGACGGCCAGAACGACCCGGCCTTCATCCCCGTCCTGGTGGCGGCGCTCGAGCAGGCGGGCGAGGGAGCCGGCCTCGCTCAAGGGCAGCGCAAGGGCCGCAAGGACGGGCGCTTCAAGATGATCCAATCCCGCATCGCCAACGGCGTGCGGGGCAAGATCCTCAACGATTCCACCCGCGACACCGGCTGCGGCCTCAAGGTCTTCCGCCGCGCGGTCTACCTGCGCCTGCCGTACTTCGACGCCCTGCACCGGTTCATGCCGGCGCTCGTGGTCCGCGAGGGCTTCGCCATCGTGCACCGCGACGTGGTCGACCGGCCGCGCTTCACCGGCGTGTCGAATTACGGGCTGTTCGACCGGCTCTGGGTCGGCCTGCTCGATCTCGCCGGCGTCTGGTGGCTGATCCGCCGCAAGCGGCCGACGCCCGCCGTCACCGAGGTCCGGACCTGATGCTGATCCAGTTGGCGAAAGACCTGCCGGACTACTTCTACGACGTGTTCGTGACCCGGTTCGACTTCTGGCTGGTCTTCGGCATCGTCGCGCAGCTCGTGTTCGGGTCGCGCTTCATCCTGCAATGGATCGCGAGCGAGCGGGCGGGCCGGAGCGTGATCCCGCTCTCGTTCTGGTTCCTGTCGATCGCCGGCGGGATCATGACCCTGGTCTACGGCTTCGTGCGCCGCGAGCCGGTGATCATCATCGGCCAAGGCCTCTCGACCGGGATCTACCTGCGCAACCTCGCCCTGATCTTCCGCAACCGGCGCGCGGCCGAGACCAAGGCCGGCTGAGCGGGCGCTCCGCTCGAGCCGACCGGTCCCGGGGACCGCTGTGCGATCAGCGCCGCAGGGACGACGGTCGCGGCAGCGTCCACAGGTCGTCGTGGGCGTCGGAGAACCGGGCGAGATGGCGGTCGGCGTAGAGGCAGAGAAAGCCGAGGGCACAGGGCAGCCCGAACAGCATGGCCATCATCCACGGCATATCGTCGACGTCTCTCTGAGAGCGGAAGCCGCGCGACGCTTGCCGACGCGATGCCGATTCGTAACAAATGATAGGGGTGCGTCAAGGCACGCTAGGACACGCCGCCTAGTTTTTCCGGTTCGGCGTTGCGCGCGCAACGCGGCGACGCCGCGCTTGATCCGGCGCTGCGCCCGTGTTTCGTCTCGACCCGTCCAACCCCCACGCCGCCCGGAGCCCGATGCCACAGGACGATGCCCGCGACCCGCTCCCGGCGTTCCACGCCGACCTGGACGCGGCCTTCGCCGAGCTGTGGCGGCTGCTGGCGGACGGAGTCGCACACGGGCGGAGCGCGTTCCACACGCCGAGCGTCGCGACACTGGACCGTACAGGGCGGCCGCGCAGCCGCACGGTGGTGCTGCGGCAGGCCGACGCCGCCACCGGCATCCTGCGCTTCCACTGCGACCGCCGCTCGGACAAGGCCGCCGAGGTCGCCGCCGGGCGGCATTGCGCCCTCCACGCCTACGATCGCGCCGCCAAGGTCCAGATCCGGATCGAGGGCAGCGCCCACGTCCACCTCGACGACGCCGTGGCCGACGCGGCCTGGGACGGCTCGCGGCCGATGAGCCGGGTCTGCTACGGCATCGCGCCCGCGCCCGGCACCGCGATCGAGGCCGGCGGCGGCTACGCGCTGCCCGACGAAACGGAAGCGCCGCCCGGCCGCCCGAACTTCGCCGCCGTGCTCGTCCGCGCCGAAGCCCTCGACTTCCTCTACCTCGACCGCCGCGGCCACCGCCGCGCCGGCTGGCGGCGCGAAGGGGAGGGGTGGCAGGGCGAATGGCGGGTACCGTGAGGCCGCCTCAGCCCGCTGCCCGCAACCGCGAGAACCCCGCGTCGAGGTCTGCCTTCAGGTCGGCGACGTCCTCGAGCCCGATGTGGAAGCGCAGGGCCGGGCCGCCGGGCGCCCACTGCGTCGCCGTGCGGTAGGGCTTGCAGTCGAAGGGGATCACGAGGCTCTCGAAGCCGCCCCAGGAGAAGCCCATCCCGAACAGCTCCAGGCCGTCGAGCATCGCGGCAAGGGCCGTCTCCGAGACCGGCTTGAGGATGACGCCGAACAGTCCCGACGCGCCGGAGAAGTCGCGTGTCCAGATCGCGTGGCCGGGATCCTCTGGCAGACCCGGATGGAGGACGCGCAGCACCTCCGGCCGCGCCTGGAGCCACCGCGCCATCTCGAGGCCGGCGCGGCCGTGCTCGCGCAGCCGCAGGCTCATCGTGCGCAGGCCGCGGAGCGCCAGGAACATGTCCTCGGGGCCGGCGCAGGGGGCGATCTGGTCGAAGGTCCGCCGCACCGCCGGGAAATGCGTGGCGTTGGCCGAGGTCAGGCCCAGCAGCAGGTCGGAGCCGCCGCTGAGGTACTTGGTCCCGGCCTCGACGGCGATGTCGACGCCGCGCTCGTGGGGCGGGAACAGCAGCGGCGTCGCCCAGGTGTTGTCCATGATGACGGTGCCGCCGCGGGCGTGGACCGCCTCGGCGATCGCCGGCACGTCCTGCATCTCGAAGCTCTGCGAGCCCGGCGCCTCGACGAGCACCGCCTTGGTGTTGTCGCGCATCAGGCCCGCGATGCCGGCGCCGACCAGCGGGTCGTAATAGGTCGTCTCGACGCCGAAGCGGGCGAGCAGCCCGTCGCAGAAGATCCGGGTCGGGCGGTAGGCGGAATCGGCGACGAGCAGGTGGTCGCCGGCCGAGACCGAGGCCATCAGCGCGACGGAAAGCGCGCACAGGCCCGAGGGCGTCGCCACCGTGCCGGCCGCGCCCGCCAACGCGGTCCACGCGTCGGTGAGCGCGTCCATCGTCGGCGTGCCGCTGGTGCCGTAATTGTAGCGCCCGCGCCGGTGCACGATGTCGTCGTAGGTCGGGTACAGCACGGTGGAGCCGCGATAGATCGGCGTGTTGACGAACCCGTGCTGCGCCGACGGATCGCGCCCAGCATGGACGAGGCGCGTCGCGACCCCGAACGACTCGGCGGTCTTGGACGAAGGCTTGGACATGGTCGCCATGGGTTCGGGCTGCGATCGGGCGACGAAGCCCGGCAACCCGGCGGAGGTCAAGCGCCCGACTCGGCAGCCCCCCGGCAAGCTCCTTCGTAAGCCCCTTCGCAAGCCTCTTGGTCAACCGGCGTCCGTGACGGTGGCTTCCTCGTAGGCCTGCAGCCAGGCGGTGCGTTCCTCCGAGCCCTCGGCGTAGGGGCAGTCGTCGATCGGCTTGCCGTAGAGGCGGGCGTTGCGGCCCTGGATGAACGGGCTGTCGCTGGCGGTGGCCTGGGCGTTCGCTTCGGGTTTCATGCGATCTCCTGTCGAGTGTCCCTTCGTTAACGGCCTTGGGCCATCCTCGGCTCCGTCGTCGTTCGCGTTGTCGGAACCCGTCGCTTGCGTATCCTGCGTCTCCTCGCCGCCGGCGTCTCGGCCGGCGCCTCGATCCTCGTGATCGGGTTCGTCTGCGCCGACCGGCTGGCCCACACGGCGCCGAGCCCGGTCGCCCGCATCGTCCTGCCCGAACCGTCGGCGACCGGATCGATCCCGGTGCAGCCCAAACCCGTCGCGGCCGTGAAGCCCGCGCCGGCGAAGATCCCGAACGGGTTCGACACCGAGCGCCTGAACGCCCTGATGCGCGGCGACCCGATCCTGCCCTCGAAGCGCTGACGGCGCGGATGGCTGGCCTGCGCCGCCGGACGTGACGCCCGCCGCCGGCACAGGGTAAGGCTCCGGGGCAGGTCCGCAGCGGATGCCGGCGGACGCGATCGGGACGGACACCGTGGGCCTCGTCTACGCGCTCGGCGCCTATCTGAGCTGGGGCCTCGTCGTCCCGGTCCATTTCCGTCTGCTCTCGGGCTTCTCTCCGAGCCACATCCTGTCGGTTCGCATCCTGTGGTCGTGCCTGTTCGCGATCCTGCTGGTGCTGCTGTGGCGCAACCGGGTACGCACGCCCTTCCCGCTGCGGCCGCGGCACGCGCTGCTCTTCGCCTCGGCCGGGCTGATCGGCGTGAACTGGCTCCTCTACCTGCAAGCGGTGAACAGCGGCCACCTGCTCGATGCAAGCCTCGGCTACTACATCAACCCGCTGGTCAGCGTGGCGCTCGGCGCGCTCGTCCTGCGCGAGCGGCTGCGCCCGCTGCAACTGGTCGCCGTGGGCGTCGCCGCGGCCGGAGTCGGCATCGCCGTGGTGCTCGCCGGCACGCTGCCCCTGGTGGCGCTCGAACTCGCGATCAGCTTCGCCCTCTACGGGCTGGTGCGGAAGGTGGTGGGCGTCGACCCGGCGGTGGGGTTCCTGGCCGAGACCCTGATCCTGACGCCGGCGGCGCTCGCCTGGGCGCTGTCCTCGCCCGAGCCCGTGCTGCCGTCCGACCCGCGGGACTTCGCGCTGCTGGCGCTGACCGGGGTGACGACGGCGCTGCCGCTGATCTGGTTCGCGGCCGCCGCCGAGCGCCTGCGCCTCGCGACCCTCGGCCTGATGCAGTACATCGCGCCGACCTGCCTGCTGGCCTTGAGCGTCCTCGCCTACGGCGAGCACGTGGCACCGCACGCGATCCCGATGTTCGGGCTGATCTGGCTGGCGCTGGCGCTCTACGCCTTCGACCTGCTCCGCGCCGGGCGGGCGGCCCGGGAGCGCGCACCCGGCGAAACCGCCGCGCCGACCCCGCGCGCGATGCGTGTATAACGCGGCCGCGCCCGGCCTTTGCCACGGGAAGCCAGTCCGAGTGTTGCGATGCGTGATCCCGCCGAGCCCGCCACGGTCACCCAGGCCGACTACGAGAACCTCGCCGAGGCGCTGCCGCAGCTCGCCTGGATCGCCACCGCCACGGGCGACATCGTCTGGTATAACCGGCGCTGGTACGACTACACCGGCACGACCCTCGAGACGATGCGCGGCTGGGGCTGGCGTGCGGTCCATCATCCCGACCACGTCGAGGCGGTGACCGAACGCTTCCGCACCGCGATCACCGCGGGCGCGGCATGGGAGGACACCTTCCCCCTGCGCGGCCGGGACGGGAGCTTCCGCTGGTTCCTGTCGCAGGCGATGCCGCACCGGGACGCGGACGGCCGCATCCTGCGCTGGTACGGCACCAACACAGACATCACCCACAAGCAGGAGGCCGAGGACCGGCTGCTGCAATCCGAGGAGCGGTTCCGGGCGCTGGTCGACGCCTCCACCGCCGTCATCTGGAACACCGACGCGGCCGGCGCCCTGCTACCGCCGCAGCCGCGCTGGAGCGCCTATACCGGCCAGTCCGAAGAGGCGTTCCAGGGCTGGGGCTGGATCGACGCGGTCCACCCCGACGACCGGGCGCATGCCGCCGAGGTCTGGGCGGGCTGCATCGAGGCGCGCACGCCCTACGCCGTCGAGTATCGCCTGCGCCGGCACGACGGGCAGTGGCGCGACATGGAGGTGCGCGGCGTGCCGGTGCTGGCCGCCGACGGCGCGTTGCGCGAATGGGTCGGCTCCAACGCCGACGTCACCGAGCGGAAGGAAGCGGAGGCCGAGGTCGAGCGGGCGCGCCAGGCGGCGGAGGCCGCCAACCTCGCCAAGAGCCAGTTCATCGCCAACATGAGCCACGAGCTGCGCACCCCGCTCTCGGCGGTGATCGGCTACTCGGAGATGCTCGGCGAAGAGCTCGAGGATATCGGCCAGGCCGCCCTCCTGCCCGACCTGCGCAAGATCGAGGCGGCGGCCCGCCACCTGCTCTCGCTCATCAACGACGTGCTCGATATCTCGAAGATCGAGGCCGGGCGCATGACCGCCTCGGGCGAAACCTTCGCGGTCGCCGACCTGATCTCGGACGTCTCCGACGCCACCGGCTCGCTCGTCGAGAAGAAGGGCAACCGCTTCGTCCTCGATCTCGCCGACGACCTCGGCACGATGCACCAGGACCAGACCAAGATCCGCCAGTGCCTGCTCAACCTGATCGGCAACGCGGCGAAGTTCACCGAGGGCGGCACGATCACCCTCACGGTCGCACGCCATCGCGAGGCCGGAGCCGACTGGTTCGGATTCTCGGTGACCGACACCGGGATCGGGCTCACCGAGGAGCAGATCGGGCGCCTGTTCGAGCGCTTCGCCCAGGCCGACGAGTCGACCACGCGCCAGTTCGGCGGCACCGGCCTCGGGCTGGCCATCACACGCGCCTTCTGCCGCACCATGGGCGGCGACATCGGCGTGACCAGCGTGCCGGGGGAGGGCTCGACCTTCTCGCTGCGGCTGCCGGCGACGCTCGCGGTGGAGGACGAGGCGCAGGTCGCCGCCGAGCTCGCGATCCCCACCCCGGTGTCCACGCACGAGGAGCACGACGCGGTGCTGCTCGTGGACGACGACCCGGCGGCCCGCGAGCTGCTGCAGCGCTTCCTCGAACGCGAGGGCTTTCGCGTGCGTACCGCCAGCGACGGGCGCGCCGGGCTGACCCTGGCGCGGGCCCTGAAGCCGCGGGCGATCCTGCTCGACGTCGAGATGCCGCGCATGGACGGCTGGGCGGTGCTTCACGCCGTCCGCAACGATCCCGAGCTCGCCGGCATCCCCGTGATCATGACCTCGGTGGTGGCCGAGCAGGGCCTCGGCCAGGCGCTCGGCGCCACCGACTACTTCGTCAAGCCGATCGACTGGGACCGGCTGAAGGGCCTGATGGACCGCTACCGGCCGGAGGGCGTCGAGGCCCGGGTCCTCGTCGTCGACGACGACGCCGACGCCCGCGAGCGCCTGCGCCGGACCCTGGTCCGCGACGGCTGGGGCGTCGACGAGGCCGAGAACGGCCGGGTGGCGTTGGAGCATTTCGAGGCGCAGCGCCCGAACCTGATCCTCCTCGACCTGATGATGCCGGAGATGGACGGGTTCGGGTTCCTCCGGGCGCTGCGGGCGCGGCCGGACGGCGACGTGCCGGTGGTGGTGCTCACCGCCAAGGAGATCACCGACGCCGAACGCCAGAGCCTCCAGGCCCAGGCCGACCGGGTGATCGAGAAGGGCTCCTTGAGCCTCGCCGAGATCGGGCGCCAGCTGCGCGTGCTCTACGCCCGCGAGGCCTCGGCGCCGTTGCCGCAGGGCATGCAGGGGCTGCTCGACGCGCTCGCCGCGCGGGAAGGGTAAAGGGCGCGCGACCATCGGCGCAGGTAGCCCGGCGGGAACCTTCCTCCGGTCCCGCCCCTTGCATTCCCGGCACGCGCTCCGGAAGGCGTGGCCGAGGAGCGCGCCATGAACGCCATCGTCGTCGTCGCCCTGATCTGCGCCTCGTCGGTCCAGGTCCAGGATTGCAGCCGGGAGAACGCCCTCGACGTGGTGACCGGCCCGGCCCACACCCTGCAGGAATGCCTGATCCAGGGTCCCGTGCTGGCTGCCAACGCCGGCCTCGGCAACGCCAAGGACAGCTACGTGAAGACGCGGTGCGAGCCGCGGCGCTAGGAGTCGGACGCAGATGAGCGACGCCGTCGATCCCGAACGGGCCGTGATGATCCGGCTGCGCGCCCGCCTCGCGGTGGTCGAGCGTGCGGCGTGGTTCGGGATGGTCCACGCGATGCGGACCCGGCCCGACGAGGTCGAGGCCTACATCGCGGGCGAGCGCGAAAAATGCGCCGCCGGGTTCGCCGGCCCGAAATGGGCGCGCGACCTCACCGACGCCGAGCGCGCCATGCTCGGCTCCGAGGTCGATGCCGGACTCGCCCAGCTGCTGCAGGACGCCCGCGACGAAGTTTGAGGCTCGCGCTCGCCCTGTTCGGCGTCTAGCCTCGGGTTCCGCCCGCGCCGAACCGGTCCCGCCAAGCCGGAGGGAGGCCGGGCGTCCCGATCCCGTCGAGGCCGGCGGCTGAGAACACGCCGATCGCGATCGCGCGGGCCAGCACCTGTGCCGCCATGTCGCCGAGCCGCGCGAGGTCGCCGACCGGGTCCGCGAGCGGCACCGCCCCCGTCGCGACCGCAAAGACGACATCGCCGTCGAGCGGCGTGTGCACCGGGTGGATCGCCCGTGCGAGGCCGACCTGCGCCGCCACCGCGAGGCGTTTGCACTGCGCCTTGGTCAGCGCCGCATTTGTGGCGACCACCGCCAGCGTCGTCGCGGCGCCGGGAAGGGTGCGGACGGGGAAATCGAGGGCGCCCTCCGGCATCGCGGCGGGCCAGCCGAGGCCGCCGAACTCGGCCCCCCGCTCGAACGGCGCCGCCCAGAAATGCGGGCCGTCACCCACCGTCACCCGGCCGAAGGCGTTCACCGCAGCCAGCGCGCCGACCCGGAAGCCCGTGCCGGGGATGTCGGCCGAGGCCGAGCCGAGGCCGCCCTTCAGGTTGGCCGTGCGGGCGCCGGTGCCGGCCCCGACCGAGCCGAGCGCGACGTCCTCGGAGGCCGCTTGCGCCGCCAGGTAGCCGAGTTCGCGATAGGGCGGATAGCGCCCCCACGCCTTGTCGCCGCCGTTGAGGAGGTCGAACAGGATCGCGCCCGGCACGATCGGCACCCGCATCCCGCCGACGGGAAAGCCGCGCCCGGTCTCGGCGAGCCGCGCGACGACGCCCGCGGCGGCGTCGAGCCCGAAGGCCGAGCCGCCCGACAGCACAATGGCGTCGACGCCCTCCACGGTGCGCTCGGGATCGAGAAGGTCGGTCTCGCGGGTGCCCGGCCCGCCGCCGCGGACGTCCACGGACGCCGTGAACGGCCGGTCGAACATCAGCGCGGTGACGCCGCTGGCGATCCGTGCGTCCGCGGCGTGCCCGACCCGGATGCCGGCGATGTCGGTAATGGCGTTGCGCATGGGCCTGAGCATGCCACGAACGCGGCGGCGCCGCACGGCTTGAGCGGGGAGGCGGGCGGGTGCAGGATCGGCCTCATGCCGCAGGATTTCGTCATCCGCCCCGTCGCCCGCGCCGACCACGCGCAGTGGCTGCCGCTCTGGGAAGGCTACAACCTGTTCTACGAGCGCGTCGGCCCGGCGGCGATCCCGCCCGCGGTGACGCAGGCCAACTGGGACAGATTCTTCGACGCCGACGAGCCGATGCACGCCCTGGTCGCCGAGCGCGCCGGACGGCTGATCGGCCTGACGCACTACCTCTATCACCGCACCACCACGGCCATCGCGCCGTTCTGCTACCTGCAGGACCTGTTCACGACGGAGGAGGCGCGCGGAAGCGGGGCCGGACGTGCGTTGATCGAGGCCGTCTACGCGGACGCCCGCCGCGCCGGCTCGCCGCGGGTCTACTGGCAGACCCACGAGACCAACGCGACGGCGATGCGGCTCTACGATCAGGTCGGCGACCGGTCGGGCTTCGTGGTCTACCGCAAGCCGCTCTGACCCTGTGGCCGCGACCCCACGCCTGTGGATGCGCGGCGTCTCCGCCGCATCCAGGGATGCGCTCGCGTGTTAGTGGGGGCCTTCGGAATTTCCCGTGGCGAGCAACCGGAGCGGCGATGGCGTTCGGCATCGAGATGGGGCTCGGGCTCGACGGGCAGGGCATCGGCCAGCCGGCCCGCCTCGACCTGGAGGAGCTCCTCGCCACCCGCCTGCTGGTCCAGGGTAATTCCGGCTCGGGCAAGTCGCACCTGCTGCGCCGCCTGCTGGAGCAGAGCGCCGGCCATGTGCAGCAGGTGGTGATCGACCCCGAGGGCGACTTCGTCACCCTCGCCGAGGCGCACGGCCACCTCGTCGTCGACGGAAGCCACGGCGAAGGCGACTTGCAGGCGATCGCAGCCCGCGTGCGCGCCCACCGCGTGTCGGTGGTGCTCGACCTCGAGAGCCTCGACATGGAGGCGCAGATGCGCGCGGCCGCCGCCTTCCTCGGCGGGCTGTTCGAGGCCGAGCGGGCGCATTGGTACCCCTGCCTCGTCGTCGTCGACGAGGCGCAGATCTTCGCGCCGGCGGCCGCCGGCGACGTCTCCGACGAGGCGCGCAAGATCGCGCTCGGCGCGATGACCAACCTGATGTGCCGCGGGCGCAAGCGGGGCTTGGCCGGCATCATCGCGACGCAGCGCCTGGCCAAACTCGCCAAGAACGTCGCGGCCGAGGCCACCAACTTCCTGATGGGCCGCACCTTCCTCGACATCGACATGGCGCGCGCCGCCGACCTCCTCGGCCTCGACCGGCGCGGCGCCGAGCGCTTCCGCGACCTGGCGCGGGGCGAGTTCGTGGCGCTCGGGCCTGCCCTCAGCCGCCGGCCGCTCGCGCTTCGGATCGGACCGGTGACCACCTCGTCGCGGGCGGCCTCGCCAACCTTGATCCCGCTGCCCCAGGCGGCGGATGCGGACCTGCGCGCCCAGATCCTGGCGCCGGCCGAGGCCGGCTTCGCCTACCCGACGCGGGCCTCGCGCGCGCCGGCCACGCCCCGCGTCAGCCCCGCCGACCTGATGCGCGAGCTGGCCGCCCACCGGCCCGAGCCGGCGACCGCCCCGCCTGTCCTCGACGAGGCCGAGAACCGCGCCGGCTGCGACGCGATCCTGCGCGGGCTCGTCGCAGAGCCCGAGGCCGGGCGCCAATCCGTCGCCGTGGTCTACCAGGACTTCCTTGTCCGCTGCCGGATGCGCGGGCTCGACGGCGAGCGCGTCGGCCTCCAGGCGTTCCGCCGGTCTCTGAGCGTGGCGCGGGCCGGAATCGACGCGGCGGCGCCCGCCGCGACGGACGGAGACGCGCGCTGGACCCAGGCGCAGGACGCCGCCGCCGGCATGCCGGAGGAGGTCCAGGGCCTGTTCCTGCTGCTGGCGCGGGCGGCGCTCGCGGGCGAGCCGTGCCCGGGCGATGCGGCGCTGGCCCGGGCCATCGGCAGCCGCTCGCCCGGCCGCGCCCGGCGCCTGCTCGGCTACATGGAGAGCCGCAACGCCATCGTCTGCCGCGTGGATTTCTCGAAGAACCGCATCGTCGCCCTGCCGGCACTCGGCTGCGAAACGGCGCCGGGCGACCCGAAGGCGGACGTGGCGGAGGCCGCGCCACCGGAGCAATCCGAAGCGGGGGCCGGATGGGGATTGTTCGCCGCGGAGTGAGGCGTCCCGCGCGGGAGGTCAGGCGGCGCTGAGCCGCATCAGCTCCGCGATCAGGGGCTCCGCCGAGGCCGCGACGCTCAAGCCATCGGTGGCCAGGGTCAAGTCGGGGGCGAGCGGCGCCTCGTAAGGCGCGGAGATCCCGGTGAAATTCGGGATCGCGCCGGTACGCGCCCGGTCGTACAACCCCTTCGGGTCGCGGGCCTCGCAGACCGCCAGCGACGTGTCGATGAAGACCTCCAGGAACGGGATGTCGCCGGCGATCTGCCGCGCCGTCTCGCGCTCGGCGCGGAAGGGCGAGATCAGCGAGACGATCACCACCAGCCCCGCCTCGGCCATCAGCCGCGCGGTCTCGGCCGCCCGCCGGATGTTCTCGACGCGATCCGACGCGGTGAAGCCGAGGTCGCGGTTGAGACCGTGGCGCAGGTTGTCGCCGTCCAGCACCATCGCGTGCCGGCCCGCCTCGGTGAGCGCCCGATCGACAGCGTTGGCGATGCTCGACTTGCCCGCGCCCGACAGCCCGGTGAACCAGGCGATGGCCGGGCGCTGGTTCAGGCTGCGCCAGCGCGTCTCGTGGGGCTGGAGCGTCTGCCAGGTCAGGTTGTCGGATCGCCGGGTGGGGTCGGCGGCGTGCTTCGACGGATCGGGCAACGGCGGGGCTCCTTGAGCCTGCTCACGCGTCCTCCCGCCCCCTCCGGGATCCGCTCGGCTGATTCTTAGCCGGAACCGGGCTGTAACGGAACCCGTCGATCACGCGTCCGTGAGCACCGCCTCAGGCGCGGGCGCGGCCTTGGGGATCGCCCTCGGCCGGCCCTCGTCGTCGATGGCCACGAAAGTGAAGGTCGCCGAAGTCACCTTCTCGCGAAGCTGCGTCCGGAACCGCCGGGCCCAGGCCTCGACCTCGATCTTCATCGAGGTCCGTCCGACATGCCCGATGCGGGTGTAGACGCAGAGCACGTCGCCGATCCGCACCGGGCGGATGAAGGTCATCGCGTCGAGCGCGACGGTGACGACGCGGCCTTCGGCCCGGTCGACGCCGGCGATACCGCCGGCCTGGTCCATCTGCGACAGCACCCAGCCGCCGAAGATGTCGCCGTTGGCGTTGGTGTCGGCCGGCATTGCGATGGTGCGGACCGTCAGGTCGCCCTTCGGTTCCTCGGCGCTGTCCCGGTCCATGCGATCCTCGTCCTTGGCGCTAGGCGCGGCGCCGATTATGCGCGAACGCGGCGGCGTCGAAAGGGGTCAGGGCATCAGGCCGGAGAGTTTCAGGCCGGCCGCCAGAAAGACGGCGACGGCGCAGACGACGCATTCCAGCGGAATCGATTGCCAGAGGTCGCGCGCGACCACCTCGCGCGTGGCGATATCGTCCATGGGGCGTTCCTCCCGGGCGGACCGATCTGATGCCGGCCGTCCCGAAGCGGCGAGCCTACACCAGATCGACGGCCGACGCAGCCCGCTTCCATAGACGACAAAAAACCCGGCGGCCCCATGGGCCGCCGGGTTCTGGACTTCGGTACGGAATGATCTTGCGATCAGTAGAAGAAGCGGCGACGCGGGCCGTAGAAGCGGCGGCCGTAATACGGGCGGCGGTAGAACGGACGCGGGCCGTAGAAGCGGCGGCCGTAATACGGACGACGGTAGAACGGGCGCGGCCCGAAGCGGCGGCGGTAGAAGTATTGCGCCTTCTCGGCAACGGCCGGGGCGGCCTCGGTCTGGAGCGCAAGGCCGGGACCGACCGGGGCGGCGGATGCACCCTGCGGGGCGGCGGCGGCGAAGCCCAGCACCAGCAGGGCGGCCAGCAGGAATTTCCTCATGGCGATCTCAATTCTTTCAAGGACGGGAGACGGACGAGCGCGGATGGAGCCCGAGCCGCTAGAACGCACGAACTGCGGAAAGCGTTTCGTCGCCGCCGCGGCGTTTCCGCCGGGATCAGGCGATCTGCGTCGTCATGTCGACGACCGGTACGGTGCCGCTCTGGCGCACCAGCGCGATACCGTGTTCGCAATCCTCGCGGCGGACGTAGCCCTCGCCCGAATCGGCGACGACGTTGCCGTTCTGGGCCCGCAGGCGCCAGCGCCAATGGCCCGGCGCATCGCGGTAGAGTTCGAATCGCATCGGGGCTGCTCCTATCTCGATGCCGTCGAGATGGGGCGCGACGTCGTGCCCGGCAATGCTCCCGTGCAGCCGGAGGCGACGCGTGCCGGCGCCGAGACGAAGAAGGCCGCCCCGGAGTTCCGGGGCGGCCTTCTTCAGTTGGTCGCGAAGAAGCGGGACGCCTCAGGAGCGCGGGCTGCGGTCGAGCCAGCCGATGGCGCGGCCCTCGTTGCCGCCGTTGCCACCGCCGCCGCCGCGCGGGCGGTTGCCGGTGGGCTGGCGCGGACGGTCGCCGGCGGCGCGCTCGGGGCGCGGGCCGTTGCTCGGGCGCTCGCCCTGCGGGCGGGCGTTGCGGGTGTCGGGTTGGCGGGCGCCGTCGGGACGGCCCGGACCGCGGCCGGGCTCGGCCCCGCGGTTGCCGCCGAACGGGCGACCCTGGCCCGGACGGGCGCCGGGGCGCTGGCCCGGGCGGCCGCCGCCGGGGCGCTGGCCGCGGGTGTCGGGCCGGCGCTCCTCGGCCTGGGCGATCTCGGCCGCCTCCTGGCGCGTGGGCGGGGTGAAGCCCTCGGGGAAGGCGCCGACGGGGATGCGCTGGCGGGTGATGCGCTCGATGTCGCGCAGGTACGCCTTCTCCTCGTCGTTGCAGAACGAGATCGCGAGCCCGTCGGCGCCGGCGCGCGCGGTGCGGCCGATGCGGTGGACGTAGCTCTCGGGCACGTTCGGCAGGTCGAAGTTGACGACGTGGCTCACCGCCTCGACGTCGATGCCGCGGGCGGCGATGTCGGTCGCCACCAGAACCCGGCACTGCCCGTCCTTGAAGGCGGCCAGCGCGCGCTCGCGCTGCGGCTGGGACTTGTTGCCGTGGATGGCGGAGGCTGCGATGCCGACCTTGTCGAGGCCGCGCACGACGCGGTCGGCGCCGTGCTTGGTCCGGGTGAAGACCAGTACGCGCTCGATCTTGGGATCGCGCAGGATGTGGGCGAGCAGCGCCTGCTTGGCGCCGGTATGGGCGAAGATCACCTGCTGCTCGACGCGCTCGGCGGTGGTGGCCACCGGCGTGACGGCGACCTGGACCGGGTCGCGCAGGTACTGGTCGGCGAGGCCGGCGATGTTCTTCGGCATGGTGGCCGAGAAGAAAAGGCTCTGGCGCTTGGCCGGCAGCATCTTCACGATGCGCTTGAGCGCGTGGATGAAGCCGAGGTCGAGCATCTGGTCGGCCTCGTCGAGGACGAGGATCTCGACGCCCTCCAGCGTCAGCGAGCGGCGATCGACGAGGTCGATCAGCCGGCCCGGGGTGGCGACGAGGATGTCGACGCCCGGCGCCAGCGCCCGCTCCTGGCGGCCGATGGTGACGCCGCCGAACACGACGGTGTTGGTCAGCGGCAGGTGCTTCCCGTAGTCGGAGAAGCTCTCGGCGATCTGGTTGGCGAGCTCGCGGGTCGGCGAAAGCACCAGCACGCGGCAGCCGCGACGCGGCGCATGGCGCTTCTCGAGGCTGAGGCGGTGCAGGATCGGCAGCGCGAAGGCGGCGGTCTTGCCGGTGCCCGTCTGGGCGATGCCGCAGAGGTCGCGGCCTTCCATCGCCGGGCGGATCGCCTGCGACTGGATCGGGGTGGGGGTGTGGTAGCCGGCCTCTTCGAGCGCCTTCAGCACGGGCTGGGCGAGGCCGAAATCTGTGAACTGGGTCAAGGTATGACTTCTCAGGCAGCCGGATCGCGGATACGGGCCCGGCTCAAGTCGAGCGGCGCCGCGAAGTACCGTTGAGGTGCGATCCGTAGAGCAGGAGGCAGCCCGCGTGATGGGGCGGCCCGGGTGCATGCACGTTATGAAGAGAGGGGCCGGACATTCGGAGAGGCGCGATCCGCGCCGTCCCTCGTATCCGTCACGCAGCCCTCTCAAGCGGACCCATCTGTCGGCCGCTGACGCTGCCCGTTGGCTATGCGCCTTCGCAGTTGCGAAGTCAACGGCCGGTCGACCGTCGCGGCGATGCGGGATGGACGCCACGGCACGACCGGTGCAGCGTCCGCCCATGCGACCCCGCACACCGTCCCGAGTCGTCCCGCGATGGAGCGGATTAGCCCCATCCCGGGATCGCGGCGCAGCGCGCCTGCACGGCACCTGCGGATGATCACGCACCACACGGCGATCTACGTCGGCTCCCGCGGCTTCGCGGCGGCGATCAACCTCGGTTCGGTCGCGGTGTTCACGCGGCTCGCGCCGCCGGAGAGCTACGGCACCTACCTTTACATCCTGTCGTGGTCGCTGGTGCTCTACGGCGCCACCTGCCAGTGGCCGAAATTCGCGTTCTTCGCCCTCTACGACGAGGCGAGCGAGGGGGCGCAGGTCGGCACCGTCCTGCGCATCCTCCTGTGCACGCTGACGCTGGCGGCGGTGGGCAGCGCGCTCGCGGTGGCGCTTCACATCGTTTCCCCACGCATCGCCGCAGCCATCGTCGCGCTCGCCTTCGGCACCACCCTGTTCGAGGGCGCCACCGAGATCGCGCGCACCCGGCTTAAGGCCGTCGCGGTGGCGATGTCGGTGATCCTGCGCGGAATCCTCATGCTCGGCCTAGGCGGCGCGGTGCTGACGGTCTCGGGCGACGCCGTGCACCTTTCGCTGGCTGTGGCCGCCGCCTACGCGCTGTCGTCGATCCCGGCGGCGGCCACCGTCGTGCCGCTGATGCCGGGGCGCGGCAGCCGTGCGGAAGCCTTGCGCCTCATCGCCTACGGCTGGCCGCTGGTTCTGTCCTTCGGCATCGCGGCCTTGGCCCAGGTGGTCGACCGGCTGATCATCGTGAAGACCATCGGGCCGGAGCATCTCGGCGCCTACGGCGCGATCGCCGACTTCCTCAAGCAGAGCTTCGTCGTGTTCGGCGAGGCGCTCGCCCTGTCGCTGATCTCGATCGCCAAGCGCGAGGCGCGCGCCGGGGGGATGGCGGCGGCAACCGCGGTGCTGTGCGACGCCGCCCGCGCCATGGCGGTGGTCGCGGCCTTCGGGGCCGCGTTCTACCTCAACTTCGACGGGATCGTCGTCTCGATCCTGCTCGGGCCGGATTACCGCGACCAGGCGCGCTCGCTGGCGCCGGTGCTGATCCTGGCCAGCGTCCTGATGATGTTCCGCGCCTACTACTTCGGGCAGATCATCTACTTCACCGACTCGAGCCGGCTCGAAGCCGTCGCCTCCATCGCGACGCTGGCGACGGTGACTGTGCTCTCGCTGGCGCTGATCCCGCATCTCGGGGTCGCCGGGGCGGCGATCGCCTTCGCGGCTGGGCAGGCGGCGGCCTGCCTCGTGTTCGTCCTCGGGGCGAACCGGCGCGGGTCCGGCCTGCCGGCGATGCCGCTGCCGCTGGCCGACGTCGCCGGCATCGCTGCGATCGCGCTCGCGACGGGGCTGGTCCCGACGGCGTTGTCCTGGCTCCCGGGCGGGGAGGGCGCGCCGATCCAGATCCTGCGCTTCGTCGTCCTGACCCTCGGCTTCCTTGCGGCCGTGTGGCGCTACGACGTGGTCGGCGTCGCAGGCGTCGTCCGCCACCGCCTCGGCCGCGTCGCCGGATGAGCGCGGGGCCGACGGCGATGGTGCCCGGCGGCCTGTTCGCCGCCCTGCGCCCGCTCGATCCGGCCTCGCCCGCGTCGGCGGCGTGGCGCGCGCTCGGCGCGGGCGCCTGCGTCCCCAACCCGTTCTACGAGGCCGACTACGCGCTGCCGGCGGCGCGGGCCTTCGGCGACGGGGTCCGGCTGCTCGTCGTCGCCGACCGGCCGCCGGAGGAGCCCGGCGCGCGCTGGCTCGCCCTATGGCCGTTCCGGAGCTCGCGCACCCGCTGGGGCGTGCCGTTGCCGGTGCTGGTCGGCTGGACCCACGGTTTCTGCCCGCTCGGCGTGCCGCTCCTCGACGGTACCGAGCCCGCGCGTGCGCTCCAAGCGCTGTGCGACGCGCCGCGCGCGCTCGGACTGTCGCCGCGGCTCCTGCTGTTGAACGCCCCCGCGGACGGCCCCTTCGCCGAGTTGCTGGCGGCCCGGACGAACCGGCGCGACGCCGCCTACTGGGCGCATGCCCGCGGCGCCCTCGACCTCGCCGGCCTGAAGCCGGCGGGGCGCGCAGGCTACCTCGACCACGTCAGCGGCAAGGGCCGGCGCAAGCTGCGCCTGGGGCGCGAGCGCCTGGAGGCCGGCGGCGCCGTCGCGTTCGAGACCGTCGCCGATCCGGCCGCCCTCGCCGCCGCGCTGGACGACTACGTCGCCCTCGAGACCGCGGGCTGGAAGGGCCGTGCGGGGACGGCGCTCGGCCAGCGCCCGGCGGAGGCCGCGTTCATGCGCGGGATGGTCGCCGGGTTCGGCGCGCAGGGGCGAATCCGGATCGTGCGCCTGCGGCGGAACGGGCGCACGCTCGCCGCCGCGATCCTGCCGCGCAGCGGCACGGAGGCGTTCGTGCTGAAGGTCTCCTACGACGAGGCGGAGGCCGCGGGCGCCCCGGGCGTCCAGCTCGTCCACCGCCTGACCGAGGCCGCGCTTCGCGACGGCGCGATCGACCGGATCGATTCCTGCGCCGCCCCCGACTACCGCCTGGCCGAGATGTTCTGGACCGGGCGTCGCGCCATCGCGCACCGGCTCGTGGAGGCCTCGCCCGACCGGTTCTTCCCGCTCGCCGCGGCCCTGGAGCACGCTCGCGAGCGTTATGCCGGGTGGCAGATGCGCCGACGGGTCCGATAGGGCGTTGCGGAGGCGGCGCATTGCCTCCAGGGTCCTGCAGGCCAGCCGGCCACGCCCGAAGAACGGCCAGCGGCAGACCGATCGCCCGGGAGGATCACATTTCCAACGCCCCCGCCGTCTCGTCCGGACAGCCGGACCGCCACGCCCCGAAGCCGCCGGAGCTGATGTCGCCCTGGCGCACGGACGCGCGCGTCGCGCTCCAGGCCGAGGCCCGCACCTTCGCCCGCGAGGTGGTGATGCCGCTGGCCGACGAACTCGACCCGCAGAAGGCCGAGATGCCGCGCTCGCTGATCGACGCCATGGCGAAGAAGGGCTGGTTCGGCCTGACGATCCCGGCCGAGCACGGCGGGATGGGGCTCGGCGTGTTCGAGTACTGCCTCGTCTCCGAGGAGCTCGCGCGGGCGTGGCTCTCGGTCGGCAGCATCCTGGCGCGGGGGCAGGGGCTCGGCACGCAGGTGCTCGACGACGGGCGGCGCGCCGACCTCCTGGCGCGGTCGGCGCGGGGGCAATGGATCGGCGGCATCGCGCTGTCCGAGCCGGCCGCCGGCTCGGACCTCGCCGGCGTGCAGACGCGAGCGGTGCGCGAAGGCGACCACTGGGTCCTGACCGGCACCAAGCGCTGGGCGGGCTTCGCGCGCGCGGCCGACTTCATCGAGGTGCTGGCCCGGACCCGCGATCCCGAGCCCGGCGAATCGCGTTCGGCGGGGCTGGAGCCGTTCCTCGTGGTCAAGCCGCCGGGGGAATTCCCCGAGGGCATGACCGGCCAGGTCATCGACAAGATCGGCTATCACGGCTTCCTGACGTTCCAGCTCGAACTCGACGGCGTGCGCGTGCCCGAGAGCGACCGGCTCACGGGGCTCTACGGCGACGGCGGGGCGGATGCGGATTCCGGCGGCTTCGCCTCGGTGCAGCGCGGCCTCAACATCGCCCGCGTCCACACCGCGGCCCGCGCCGTCGGCGTCGCGCGCGCGGCGGTCGAGGACACCCAGGCCTACCTGCAGGAGCGCGAGCAGTTCGGCCACCCGATCGGCGACTTCCAGGCGCTGCGCTTCGCGCTTGCCGACATGGCCGCCGAGGTGGCGCAGGCGCGCGCCTTCTGGTGCCAGGTCGCCCACCTCCTCGACCAGGGCGACGCGGCCGAGAGCGAATCCGCGATGGTGAAGCTGCTCGCCACCGAGATGGCGGTGCGCGTCACCAACCAGGCGATGCAGCTCCACGGCGGAAACGGCTACACCACCGAGCGCCGCGTCGAGCGGTATTGGCGCGACGCGCGGCTGACGACGATCTTCGAGGGCACCAGCGAGATCCAGCGCCGCATCATCAGCGACCGGATGCTGCCCAAGGCCTGATTCCCGCCCGGCCGACGCCCGCACGACACAGTCCATTCGAGGCACGATGACCGACGCCAAGGCCGAACACCGGACGCTCGCGCACGCCGCGGGCGAGCTGCCCTCTGTGCACGTGGACGACTACAACATCGAGCTCGCCAACGACGACGGCTTCATCGGCGACCGCGTCTCCAAGGGCGCCTTCCGGGACCTCGTCGAGGACTGGCGCGAGAAGCTGCGGCAAGTCGGCGACGACCCGCTCGGCGACGTGCCGAGCCGCGACGTCGGCAAGAAGCGCCTCGACCGGCTGATGCTGTCGGACGACCCGCTCGCCTCCGGCGTCGTCCTCGGCGCGGTCGAGGATTTCGCGCAGGAGCTGGCCACCGTCGTGCGGCGGTTCCTCCGGCAGAAGGCGTGGCGCGACACCCGCGCGATCGTGGTCGGCGGCGGCTTCAGCGACAGCCAGGCCGGGCGCTTCGCCATCGGCCGCGCCGCGGCGATCCTGCGCGCGGGCGGCGTCGACATCACCTTGCGGCCGATCCGCAACCACCCGGACGAGGCCGGCCTGATCGGCGCGGCGCACCTCGCCCCGTCGTGGATGTTCTCCGGCTACGACAGCCTGCTCGCCGTCGACATCGGCGGCAGCAACATCCGCGCCGGGGTGCTCGTCACCAACAGCCGCAAGGCGCCCGACCTGTCGCGGGCGGCGGTCTGGCGCTCGCAGCTGTGGCGCCACCGGGACGAGGCCCCCCAGCCGAGCCGCGACGAGGCGGTGGCCAAGCTCGTGCGGATGCTGCGCGGCCTGATCGAGCGCGCCGGGCGGGCGCGGCTCAAGCTCGCCCCCTTCGTCGGCGTCGGCTGTCCCGGGCTGATCGAGGCGGACGGCACCATCACCCGCGGCGGCCAGAACCTGCCGGGCAACTGGGAAAGCAGCCGCTTCCACCTGCCGAGCGAGATCGCGGCGGCGATCCCCGAGATCGGCGGCCACGAGACCACGGTGGTGATGCACAACGATGCGGTGGTGCAAGGGCTCAGCGAAGTTCCGAACATGACCGAGCTGGACCACTGGGGGGTGCTCACCGTCGGCACCGGCCTGGGAAACGCCCGCTTCTCCAACCGCTTGCGGGACGACGCTCACGGTTGAGTGCGGCGGCCCGACGCCTCAGTGCTGGGTAGCGGGCGCCCGCTCGCCGGCGCGGGCGCGGGCCAGCGTCCGCCCGAGGCGCTGGGCCATCTGCTCGCGCAGGGCCTCGGCGACCTCGATGTCGACGAGCCGCCAAGTCCAGCCGCGCAGGCGCAGGCGCACGCGGAGCTGGTCCTCCCGCGGCGCGTCGGGCGGGATCACGATCACCGCCGTGCGGAAGCCGCGCATCTCCGAGGCGATCCAGAACGGGAACACCCGCGCGATACGGTCGAGCCGGAGGCCCGCCGGCTTCACGCCGTCCGGTCGCTGGATGTCGAGGCTCTGCGGCCAGCCGTCGTCGAGCAGGTCGAGCACGGTCTCGGCGGTCACCATCGATTCGGCGAGGGCCATCGCCACGCCGACCGCCGCCTCGTTCAGGCGCTGGCGGTCCTTGGGCTCGAGGCCCGGATCGGTGTCCGAGGCGGCGCGCAACGCCGCGGTGGTCTGGCGGACCAGCGACAGGCGCAGCGTGCGGAAGTTGACGTGGCTCTGGACGTAGCCGACGTCGTGCGCCTTCACCGCCTGGGCGAGGTCGTAGAGCGTCCAGAGCGGCGTCAGGGTGAAGGCGAACCAGCCGAGCACCGCGACGAGGGGAATCGCCCACCAGCGCATCGCGCGGCCTATCGCACCGCCGCCGCGCTCACGCGCCGGCCGACCAGGTGCTCAAGGGGGCGAACGCCGCGACCACGCCTTCGTAGACCGGGCGCTTGAACGGCACGATCAGCCCCGGAAGCTCGGGGAAGGGCACCCAGCGCCACGCGTCGAACTCGGCCTTGTGGGCGCCCCCGCCGGGATGCTCGACGTCGATCACGCCGTCGTCGCCGAGGAACGCGAAGGCGAACCAGCGCTGCGTCTGCCCGCGGTAGCGGCCACGCCACGCCTGCTTCCGCACCTCGGGCGGCAGGTCGTAGGACAGCCAGTCCGGCGCTTCGGCGAGCAGGCGGACCGAGGCCGCGTCGACGTTGGTCTCCTCGTGAAGCTCGCGCAGGGCCGCGGCCTGGGGCGCCTCGCCGTCGTCGATCCCGCCCTGGGGCATCTGCCAGGCGAGGTTGCCCGACACGTGCTCGGGGCCGGCCTCCGGCTTGCGGCGGCCGACGAAGACGAGACCGGCCCGGTTGATCAGGGCGACCCCGACGCACGGGCGATAGGGCAGGTCTTCGGCGGAATCGCGGGTTGGGCTGTCGGTCTTCATCGGCGGCGACCATAGGGAGGGCCAACCGGCGCGGCAACGTCGAGACACATGTTATCGGCGCCGCCGGGATCAGTCCGCCTTCGTCACCCGCATCGCCTTGCCGCCGCGGAGCGCCACGCTCGCCGGCACGAGGCGGATGCCGCGGCCCTCGAGTTCGCGGCTCCAGCGGGCGATCCGCTCGATCGTCATCGGCTGGGCGCTGCCCGAGGCGAGGGCGAAGCCGTTGGTGCGGGCCTGCGCCTCGAGCCGGGCCAGCTCCCGGTCGATCGCCTCCGGCCGCGGCACGGCGTCGAGGACGACCTCGGCGCGGGCCGCCGGCACCTTGGCCTTGTCGAGGAGATCCCGGGCGACGCCGCGGGCGTTGGTGCCGTCGTCGAGGAAGCCGAGGCCGCGGGCGGCGATGTCGCGCAGCACCGGCTCGAACGCGGCCGCATCCGCCATGAACTTGGCGCCCATGAAGTTCGTCACGCCGACATAGCCCGAGAACCGGCTCATCGCCCAGGCGAGGCGGTCGGCGTTCTCGGGGGGCTTGGCGGAGGTGAGCAGCCCCTGCGGGCCGGGGTCGCTGTCGGGGAAGTCGAACGGCTCCATCGGCGCCTGGAGCAGGATCTCGTGGCCGAAGGCGCGGGCGCGCGCGGCGCTGCGCTCCGCGTCGTTGCCGTAGGGCGAGAAGGCGAGGCTGACGGCCGGGGGCAGCTTGACGATCGCGCTCGCGGTGGCCGCCTGGCCGACGCCGAGGCCGGTGAGCACGATCGCGATGCGCGGACCGGTGCCGGGCTCCTCGGGCCGGGCGTAGACGTCGAGGGGGCGGATGCGGCCTTCGCCGAGCTTCGGCAGGGTGCCGTGGCGCCCGCGCTCGGTCAGGCGCGGATCGGGGGCGGGGGCGAGCTTGGGTGCGTCGGCCTGCGGCACGCGGATCACCACCGCCTCGGCGGGTGCGGCCGAGCCGCCGGCCCGCACGACGGTGACGCCGGAGGCCGACTCGACCTCGACGGCGCTGCTCTGAAGCTTGGGTGCCGGAGCCGACTCGTTGGCCGCCACCGCGTCCGGCGACGCGGGCCGCCCTGCGACAGGCACGACGTCGCGAACGGTGATGGCGAGCTGGACCCGCGGCTCGCCGGCCTTCGGGTCGCCCAGCAGCAGCACGAGGCCGAGGAGGGTGAGCACGCCGCCGCCGACGCCTGCCGCGACCGCCCGCGGCGACCGGGCGAGGGTCTGCAGCCGGGCGCGCAGGCGCGCCAACCCGGCCCTGGGGCCGGGGGCTGGGACGTCGACCCCGAGGGGGCGCGTCAGGATATCGTCGGACGAGTCGCTCACCGGCCCTCGAGACAAGCGGCGCCGTGGAAGAATCGCCTGACGCGACGATGCGGTGCCCCGGCTCCATTGCCGGCCGCCATGGTTAATTTTTCGTGAGAGCGGATTCCGATCCTCGGCCCGGGGGCATCCGTCCACGAAAAACCCCCGCCCGGCTCGTGCCGGACGGGGGCTTGATGTTCCAACCGATCCAGGAGGATCAGTTCGGCATCGTCGGCTTCTGGGTGTTGGTGGCACCCTTCTGGATGCCGTGGAGGAAGTCGACGGCGGCGGTGATCTGCTTGTCCTTGGCCGGGTCGGACGGCATGTAGGCCGAGGAACCGCCGCGCTCCTCGACGTCCTTCTGCTTGAGGTGGCCCTTCAGGCCGGCCTCGCCCTTGGTCTCGTCCTTGCCCTTGAGTTCGTCGGGCACGTCCTGCACCACCTCGACGTCGGGCTCGATGCCCTTGGCCTGGATCGAGCGGCCCGACGGCGTGTAGTAGCGCGCCGTGGTGAGGCGCAGGGCGCCCGAGCCGCCGAGCGGGATGATCGACTGCACCGAGCCCTTGCCGAACGAGCGCGTGCCCATGATGGTCGCGCGCTTGTGATCCTGCAGGGCGCCGGCGACGATCTCGGAGGCCGAGGCCGCGCCGCCGTTGACGAGCACCACCACCGGCTTACCCTTGGTGATGTCGCCGGCCTTGGCCGAGAACCGCTGGGTCTCGTCCGGGTTGCGGCCGCGGGTCGAGACGATCTCGCCGCGGTCGAGGAAGGCGTCGGAGACCATCACCGCCTGGTCGAGCAGGCCGCCGGGGTTGTTGCGCAGGTCGATCACGTAGCCCTTGATCTTGTCCTGCCCGATCTCGCCCGAGAGCTTGTCCACCGCGGCCTTGAGGCCGTCGTAGGTCTGCTCGTTGAACTGGGTCAGGCGGATGTAGCCGATGTCCGTGCCCTCGACGCGCGAGCGCACCGGCTTGATCTTGATCACGTCGCGATTGAGCGTGACCTCGATCGGGTCCTTCGACTCCTTGCGGGTGATCTTGAGCTTCACCGGCGAGTTCACCGGGCCGCGCATCTTGTCGACCGCCTGGTTGAGGGTCAGGCCCTGCACCTGGTCGTCGTCGATCTGGGTGATGACGTCGTTCGAGAGCAGACCTGCCTTGGAGGCCGGGGTGTCGTCGATCGGGGTCACGACCTTGATCAGGCCGTCCTCCATCGTGACCTCGATGCCGAGGCCGCCGAACTCGCCGCGGGTCGTGGTCTGCATGTCGCGGAACGCCTTGGCGTCCATGTAGCTCGAATGCGGGTCGAGCGAGGTCAGCATGCCGTTGACGGCCGCCTCGATCATCTTCGCCTCGTCCGGCTTCTCGACGTAGTCGGTGCGGACCTTCTCGAACACGTCGCCGAAGAGGCTGAGCTGGCGGTAGGTCTCGGCGGAGGCCGCCACGGCGCGCGGGCCCGACAGGAAGTCGGTCTGCGTCGCGACCATCGACGTGCCTGCTCCCAGGAACGCGCCGAGCATGATGAGGGACGTCTTGCGCATTATCCGCGAACCTTCTCGCTGGGGCTTTTGGCCCACCAAGGCTCCGGATCGATGGAGCCGCCGTCCTTCTTGAATTCCACGTACAGGATCGGATCGCTGCCGTCGCCGCTCATCACCGGCTGGACCGCACTTCCCTCGCCCATGTTACCGACCGGCTCGCCCGCGAGGACGAACTGACCGACCTCGACAGAGATCTGATCCATGCCGGCTAGGAGAAGATAGTAGCCATCGCCGGCGTTGATGATCAAGAGTCGTCCATACGACCGGAACGGCCCCGCGAACTGCACCCACCCGTCGGCGGGAGAGGACACCACGGCCTTCGCGCGGGTCGCGAGCGAAATGCCGCGCGTCATCCCGCCGTTGCCGTCGGGCTGGCCGAAGCCGCGCAGCATGCGGCCGCTGACCGGGCGCGGCACGTCGCCCCGCGCATCGACGAACTTCACCTTCGGGGCGAGCTTGGCCGGGTCGCGGATGCCGGCGGCGGCGAAGCGGTCCTGCGTCGCCTTGGCCTCCCGCTGCTCGGCCGCCTTGGCCTCGTCGGCGGAGCGCTTGGCGGTGGCGACCTCGCCCTCGACGCGGTCGAGGAGGTCCTTCAAGGTCCGGGACTGGCCGGCGAGGTCGGCCGCGCGCGCGCGCTCGGCGGCGAGCCCGGCCTCGGCCTCCGCCTGCCGCGCCTTGCGCGCGGCGACGAGGGCGGCGAGGCGCTGCTGCTCGCGCGCCCAGCCGGCGAGGTCGTTCCGCAGGCCCTGCCGGTCCGCGGCGATCAGCCCGCGCAGGCGCACGAGCTCGGCGAGGTCGGCGGCCAGCGTGTCCACCTCGCCCCGCATCTCGGGCACGATCGCCCCGAGCAGCATCGAGGTGCGGATCACCGCCAGCACGTCCTCGGGGTTGACCAGCACCGCCGGCGGCGGGCGGCGGCCCATGCGCTGGAGCGCCGCCAGGATCTCGGCGATCACACCGCGGCGGGCGTCGAGGGAGCGGCGGATGGCCGTCTCGCTGCCCGAGAGCGTCTTCAGACGCTCCTCCAGGCGGCTCATGCGGTCCTCGGTGGCCTGCGACTGCCGGCCCGCATCGAGCAACGCCGCGTCGAGCTTGGCCCGGTCGCCGCCGATGCTCGCGATCTCCGCCTCGAACTGCGCCTTGGCGCCCACGCTGGCGGAGAGGGCGTCCTGGACCCGCTTGAGGTTGTCGGCGCGGCGGTCGCGCTCGTCGATGGCGCGCTGAATGCGCTCGGCCTCGGTGGCCGGCGCGGCAGCATCCTGCGCCCGAAGGCGGCTCGCGGGCATGGCGGCGAGGCCGGCGGCAAGTGCGGCGGCGAGAGCGCCCGTGGTGACCAGCCTCATGGCGTGCGTTTGCCGGCTCCGTGCATCACCGCCCCTGTCGTCCAGCATTGCGGCGCACGCGAGGCGTTCACCCGTCGGGATCACCGCGATGATACGGGTGCCCCGCCAGGATCGTGAGGGCGCGGTAGAGCTGTTCGAGGGCCAGGACGCGCACGATGCCGTGAGGCAGGGTCGCGGCGCCGAAGGAGAGGGTGAGGTCGGCCCGCGCCCGGACCGCGCCGTCGAGCCCGTCCGCGCCGCCGATGGCGACCACGAGGGCGGGCCGCCCAGCGTCGCGCCAGTCGCGGATGCGCTCGGCCACGCGCTCGCTCGGCAGGTCGGCGCGCCCGCGCTCGTCGTAGGCGACGAGGACGCCGCCGGCGGGCACCTGAGCCAACAGAGCGGTCGCCTCCTCGGCGCAGCGGTCGGGCGCGCGCCGCGCACGGCTCTCGACCATCTCGGCGATGTCGCAGCCGGTGAAGCCGAGGCCGCGCCCGAGCTGCGCCGCGCGTTCGCGGTAGCGCGCGGTCAGGTCGCGCTCGGGCCCGGTCTTGAGGCGCCCGATCGCGGCGACGAGGAGGCGCAAGGCGTCGTCGTTCAGTCGGCGGAGAGGCCCGAGGGGCGGTCGGCCCCCCACATCTTCTCGAGGTTGTAGAAGCCGCGCACCTCAGGCCGGAAGATGTGGACCAGGATGTCGCCGGCATCGATCAGCACCCAGTCGCAGGCGGGCATGCCCTCGACGCGGGCGGTGCCGAAGGACTTGGCCTTCATCTCCTGCGTGATGTGGTCGGCGATCGAGCCGACATGGCGCTGCGACCGTCCGGACGCGATGATCATCGTGTCGGCGATCGAGGTCTTGCCGGCGAGATCGATGGCGATCGTCTCCTCGGCCTTCATCTCGTCGAGACACCCGAGCACGAGCGTCCTCAGGTCTTCGACCCTGGCCAGGGCAGCGGTCTCGGAACCCTGGGTTCCCGTGTGGAGCGACTCGGACAGCGTCCTGATTCCTCGGATAGCGGCAGCGGCGGCGCGCGCGTGCGTAGAACCGCGGACTTTGGCCGGTTCCGGCCGGTAATTCAAGGTTCTCCGCCGCCGCGGCGCGCATCGCGGATCTGCGTCGAGGAGAGATGGGAGCGCGGGCCGTGCAGGAAGACCCAGGCCGGGGGGGGCATATCCGGTAGGGCGGAGGCGTCCGACTCGGGGATCCGGGCGGCGGAGAACCGCCGCGCGGCCCGCGCGCTTGGGGCGCTGAGCGTATGGCCGGGCCGGTCGATCACAGCCACCGGCATCAGCCGCATGATCTCGGCGGAGCCCTTCCACCGGTGGAAGCTCGCCAGCGAGTCGGCCCCCATGATCCAGACGAAGCGGACGCCCGGCCGCCGCCGCGCCAGCCAGCGCAGGGTGTCGCGGGTGAAGCGGGCACCGATCGCCGCCTCGAAGCCGGTCACCGCGATCCGCGGGTCGCCGCGTGCGACGGCGGCAGCCTGCGCGCAGCGCTCGGCCAGCGGCGCGATCGGCCGCCCGCGCTTCAGAGGGTTGCCGGGGGTGACGAGCCACCACAGCCGATCGAGGCGAAGGCGCCGCAGGGCCATGGTGCCGACATGCAGGTGGCCGGCATGGGCCGGGTTGAACGAGCCGCCGTAGAGGCCGATCCGCATCCCCGGCGCGGACGGCGGCAACGCGCCCTCACGCGGGGCCAAGGATCGGGATCGCTATCGCTCCAGAACGCGCGGGCGCGAAACGGCTCACGGGCGCGTCTGGCCGCTGCCGTGGACCCGGTACTTGAAGGTGGTGAGCTGCTCCACGCCGACCGGGCCGCGGGCATGCATGCGGCCGGTGGCGATGCCGATCTCGGCACCGAACCCGAACTCGCCGCCGTCGGCGAACTGGGTCGAGGCGTTGTGCACGACGATCGCCGAATCGACCTCGGCCAGGAAGCGCACGGCCTCGTCCCCATCCTCGGTGACGATCGCGTCGGTGTGGTGCGAGCCGTAGGTCTCGATGTGCTCGATCGCCGCCTCGAGCCCGTCGACCACCCGGACCGAGATGATCGCGTCGAGGTATTCGGTGCGCCAGTCAGCTTCGGTCGCCGCGGTGACGCGGCCGTCGACCGCCTGCACGGCGGCGTCGCCACGCACCGCGCAGCCGGCCTCCAGCAAGGCCGCGACGAGGGGGGCAAGGTGGGTGCCGGCGCAGGCGCGGTCGACCAGCAGGGTCTCGGTGGCGCCGCAGACGCCGGTGCGGCGCATCTTGCTGTTGAGCAGGATGGTCCGCGCCATGTCGAGGTCGGCCGCGGCCGCCACGTAGACGTGGCAGATGCCGTCGAGGTGGGCGAAGACCGGAACCCGCGCCTCGGCGTGGACCCGCTCGACCAGGCCACGCCCGCCGCGGGGCACGATCACGTCGATGCAGCCGTCGAGGCCGGCGAGCATGGCGCCGACCGCTGCGCGGTCCTTCGTCGGCACGATCTGGATCGCGTCCGCGGGCAGGCCGGTGGCTTCGAGCCCGGCGCGCATCGACTCGGCGATGGCCATGGCGCTGCGGTGGCTGTCCGAGCCGGCCCGCAGGATCGCGGCGTTGCCGGCCTTGAGGCAGAGCGCCCCTGCGTCGGCGGTGACGTTGGGGCGGCTCTCGAAGATCACGCCGACGACGCCGAGCGGCACGGCGATGCGCTCGATCAGCAGCCCGTTCGGACGCTCGAAGGCGGCGACCTGGCGCCCGACGGGGTCGGCCAGCGCACCGATCTTCTCGACCGCGTCGGCGATCGCGGCGAGGCGGCCCGCGTCGAGGGTGAGGCGGTCGATCAGCGCCTGGCTCTGCCCGGCCGCCTTCGCGGCGGCGACGTCGCGGGCGTTCTCGCGCAGGATGACGACGCGGTCGGCGCGCAGGCGCTCGGCGATGGCCCGCAGGGCCACGTCCTTGGTCTCGGCCGAGGCCAGCGCGAGCTTGCGGCCGGCGGCGCGGGCGCGCCGGCCGATCCCGTTCATGGTCTCGGCGAGGTCGTCGGCCGACGCGAAGTCGGATCGCATGTTCAGGACTGGCACCGGTACAACCCCAGTTCGGCAGCCCGAAGCGAGCCGCCTACGAAGCTGCGGATTATCTGCATCCTCGGGGACGACGAAACAAGCGCTGGCGCGAAGATCGGAACGTTTCGAAACGGTCACCCGATCTCGGACGACGCAGGAGCGAGCCTAGAACATCGCCAGGTCGTCGCGATGCACCATCCACGCGCGTCCCGGATAGGTGAGGAGGTCGGCGATCTGCGCGCTCGGGCGGCCGAGGATCAGCGCCGCCTCCGTGCTGTCGTAGCCGACGAGGCCGCGGCCCAGCACCCGGCCGGCACGGTCGCGGATCAGCACCGCGTCGCCCCGGCCGAAGCTTCCCTCGACGCCGCAGACGCCCACCGGCAGCAGGCTCGCCCCGCCTTCGAGCGCCCGCGCCGCGCCGTCGTCGATCACCAGGGTGCCGCGCGGCTCGAGCGACCCGGCGATCCAGGTCTTCCGCGCCGCGGTGGGGGTGGAGCCGGACAAGAACCAGGTGCAGCGGCCGCCCGCGACCACGCTGCGCAGCGGGTTCTTCTCGCGGCCGTCGGCGATGATCATGTGGGTCCCGCCCGACACCGCGATCTTGGCGGCCTCGACCTTGGTCCGCATGCCGCCGCGCGACAGCTCCGAGGCGGGCCCGCCGGCCATCGCCTCGATCTCGGGGGTGATCCGCTCGACCACGGCCAGGTGGCGCGCGTCCGGGTCGGCGCTCGGAGGCGCGGTGTAGAGCCCGTCGATGTCGGAGAACAGCACCAGCACGTCGGCGCCGATCATCGTGGCGACGCGGGCCGCGAGCCGGTCGTTGTCGCCGTAGCGGATCTCGGAGGTCGCCACGGTGTCGTTCTCGTTGACGACAGGAACCGCCCGCATCTCCAAGAGCTTGAGCACGGTCGCCCGGGCGTTGAGATAGCGGCGGCGCTCCTCGGTGTCCTGCGGCGTCACCAGGATCTGCCCGGCGACGATGCCGTGGTGCCCGAGCGCCTCGGCCCAGTGCCGCGCCAGGGCGATCTGCCCGACCGAGGCCGCGCCCTGGCTCTCCTCCAGGCGCAGGGCGCCGGGAGCGAAGCCGAGCACGGTGCGCCCGAGCGCGATGCTGCCCGAGGACACCACCAGCACGTCGACGCCGCGGGCATGCAGGTCGGCGATGTCCTCGGCAAGCGCCGCGAGCCACGCATGCCGCAGCCGCCCGCGGGCGCGGTCCACCAGCAGGGCCGAGCCGACCTTGATGACGACGCGGCGGAATTGATCGAGGGAGGGGGTCATGACGCCGGGACGAATGCGGGGACGAAGTCGGTGTGGACGAAGTCGTCGCCGTTGAACAGGAGCGGCACCGCATACGTCCTGGCGACGGCGTAGGTGAAGCAGTCGCGGAAATTCAGCTGGGCCGGATGGCCGCGGCCCTTCCCGGAACGCAGGAAAGCGTCGGCGCCGGCCTCGAACATCGCCGCATCGAAGGCCACGATGTTGATCAAGCTGTCGTCGAGAAACCGATCGACCGCCCTGCGCGCCTGGCCGGGTAGTTTCTGCTCCAGAACCGTGCACGTCTCGATGAGCGTCGACGTTCCGACGATGACATGCTCGCCGAGGATCAAGCGGAGGAAAGCATCCGCTTCCGGTTTCCGCATCAGGATGGCCACGATCGCCGACGTATCAATCGCGATCAACGGGGCGCCTCAGATCGGAAGGCCGTGATCATCGTACAGATCGCGATGGTCCGAGGTCGCCCCCGGCACCTTGCGATCTGCGATCTGCGATCTCACGGACGAAGCCCCGTAACGATTCGTACCGGCGGCGGCGCTCCGGCGTCAGATCTTCCAAGGATGGAACGCGCGGAGGCTGAGGCGACAGGCCTTCGGCCGGCAGGGTTTCGCGAAGCGCGGAGACCACCGCGTCTTCGACCGACGTGCCTGTGCGCTCGGCCAACTCCTTGGCAAGTCCGAGCGCCTCGTCTCGCTCCACGATCAGAGCTTCGATCACCGTCCGCTCCACCAGGACACCGTCCAGCGCGAGACCATAGTCGAGGTCGGGCCGACCGTCATCACGGCTGCCAGGCCGGCTCGGGGACGCGCTCCGCCTCGGCGGCCGCGTCCATCTCGCCCTGGAGCGCGCGCAGGGCCTCCGGCACGCCCTGGCCCGAGGCCGAGGACAGGACCAGCGGCTTGCGCTTGGCGGCGCGCTTCAGGCGGGCGACCTGCTCCTTGAGGGTGTCCGCGTCGATCGCGTCAGCTTTGGAAAGCGCCACGATCTCCGGCTTGCCGGCGAGGTCCTCGCCGTAGGCCTCGAGCTCGCGCCGGATCGTCTTGTAGGCCTTGCCGGCATGCTCGCAGGTGGCGTCGACGAGGTGCAGCAGCACGCGGCAGCGCTCGACGTGGGCCAGGAACTTGTCGCCGAGCCCGACGCCCTCGTGGGCGCCCTCGATCAGGCCGGGGATGTCGGCGAGCACGAACTCGCGGGCGTCCGAGCGCACCACGCCGAGGCCCGGATGCAGGGTGGTGAAGGGGTAGTCCGCGATCTTCGGCTTGGCCGAGGTCACGGTGGCCAGGAAGGTGGACTTGCCGGCGTTCGGCAGCCCGACGAGCCCGGCGTCGGCGATGAGCTTGAGGCGCAGCCAGATCCACTGCTCGGTGCCCTCCAGCCCCGGGTTGGCATGCTTCGGGGCGCGGTTGGTCGAGGTGGTGAAGTAGGCGTTGCCGAAGCCGCCGTTGCCGCCCTTGGCGAGCCGGACCCGCTGGCCGACCTCGGTCATGTCGGCGATCAGGTGCTCGCCGTCGACCGCCAGGATCTGGGTGCCGGCCGGCACCTTCAGCACCACGTCGGCGCCGTTGGCGCCGTGGCGGTTCGAGCCCATGCCGTGCTCGCCCTTCCGCGCCTTGAAGTGCTGCTGGTAGCGGTAGTCGATCAGCGTGTTCAGGCCCTCGACGCACTCGACCCAGACGTCGCCGCCGCGCCCGCCGTCGCCGCCGTTGGGGCCGCCGAACTCAATGAACTTCTCGCGCCGGAACGCGACGCACCCCGCGCCTCCGTCGCCGGAACGGACATAGACCTTGGCTTCGTCGAGGAATTTCACGGTGTCGCTCGTCTCTTGATCGAGGCGGGTGGCGGCCCGCTTCGTCCGTTCACGCCGCTTCGGTGCGGCCCTGTCCGTCCGCGGCCGGGGTCGCACGCCGTGCGAACCCCGCCTCGAACCCTATCGTGTCGCACCGAGATGCCGTCAGGCGGCCCGGTCGCAGGCGACCCGGTCGGCCCGGGCCGACCACGCGGCGCGGTCGAGCCGGAAGCGGTCGGAGGTCATCTCCCAGCCGCGGATCGGGAAATACTCCGTCGCCGTGCCCGTGCGGACGAACCCGACCTTCTCCAGCACCCGGCGCGAAGCCGGGTTCTCGACGCGCGCCTCGGCGGTCAGCGCCGTGCCGCCGGCATAGGCGAAGTAGGCGTGCGCCATGGCCACCGAGGCCTCGGTGGCGAGCCCGCGGCCCCAATGGGGCCGGCCGAGCCAGTAGCCGAGGCGCGCGCCGTCCACCGCGGCATCGGACCGGATTCCGACGAAGCCGACGAGGCCGGCCGGATCGGAGCGGAGCGAGACCGCCATCGCGAGCCCGTCGCCGAGGGCGTTGCAGCGCCGCGCCTCGATCACGAAGGCCTCAGTCTCCGCGCGGTCGATCGGGTGGCGGATCCGCGCCGTCATCTCGGCCACCGCCCGCTCGCCGGCGAGCCGCACGATCGCATCCACGTCCTTGGCGCGCGGCCAGCGCAGCCACAGGCTGCGGGTCTCGATGCGGAAGACGTCGTCGCGGGTCAGATCGGGGAACATCGTTCGGGCTCCTCCGCCGCGATCCTCCGTAGCGGAGAACCGTTGCGCTGAGACGACGAAAGGGAGGATGGCGCCCCATCCTCCCCCGCGTGTTCCGTTCGACTCCGGGCCTCGTGGCCAGGATGCGAGAAACAGGTCCGCCGGTTCGGTGTGGGACACCGGCGGGGCCTGCTTCGCCTGTACGAGGCGCCCGCCGTCTACTCTGCCGCCTGCGCCAGCGGCACCACCGCCACGAAGGCGCGGCCGCGCTTGGTCTGGAACTCCACGCGGCCCTCGGTCAGGGCGAACAGGGTGTGATCCTTGCCCATGCCGACGTTGGTGCCGGGGTGCCACTTGGTGCCGCGCTGGCGCACGATGATGTTGCCCGGGATGACGGCCTCCGAGCCGAACTTCTTCACGCCGAGGCGCTGGCCGGCCGAATCGCGGCCGTTGCGGGACGAGCCGCCTGCTTTCTTGTGTGCCATGGTTCAGTCTTTCGAATGACGTGGGATCGGGACGTGCGGATCGCGTGGGGGCCTCGGCGGCCCTTACGCGCTCTTCGAACCGGCAGTGAGGCCGGTGATGCGCACGACCGTGTGGTGCTGGCGGTGGCCGCGCTTGCGCCGCGAGTTCTGACGGCGGCGCTTCTTGAAGGCGATGACCTTCTTGTCGCGGCCGTGGGAGACGATCTCGCCGGTGACGCTGAAGCCCGACAGGAGCGGCGCGCCGACCTGGGTCGCGTCGCCGTCGGCGAACAGGAGGACCTCGCCGAAGGTCACGGCGGAGCCTTCGTCGCCTTCGAGGCTGGCGATGGTGATGGTGTCGTTCTCGGCAACGCGATACTGCTTGCCGCCCGTCTTGATGACTGCGAACATCGTCTCTCTCGTGGTTCGAACGGCCTCCGGGACGCGCCCTGGACCGACTTCTTATGCGTTCGTCGCGATCTGCCCGGGGGCTGCCGCAACGCGAAACGCACGGCCTTCTGCGAGGAAGCCGCGCGTTGTGCCCGGTGGATAGGGGATCGGCACCTGCCGTGTCAAGGATTCGCTGGCGTTTCCCGCGTCGGGCGGACGCTCCGCCTCAGCGGATCGCCTGGATGATCGCCGGGGTGATGATCACCACGAACAGCACCGGCAGGAAGAACAGGATCATCGGCACGGTGAGCTTCGGCGGCAGCGAGGCGGCCTTCTTCTCGGCGTCGGTCATGCGCTGGTCGCGGCTCTCCTGCGCCAGGATGCGGAGCGCCTGGCCGACCGGGGTGCCGTAGCGCTCCGCCTGGATCAGGGCCGTGACGACCGCCTTCACCGGCTCGAGGCCGACGCGCATCGCGAGGTTCTCGTAGGCCTGCCGGCGGTCCGGCAGGAAGGACATCTCGGCCGTCATCAGGGCCAGTTCCTCGGCCAGCACCACCGATGTGGCGGCGATCTCGGTGCTAACCTTCCGGAAGGCGTGCTCGATCGCCATGCCCGCTTCGACGCAGATCAGCGTCAGGTCGAGGGCGTCGGGCCAGGCCCGCTTGATCTCGGCCTTGCGCTTGTTCGACGTGTTGACGAGGTACAATTCCGGAGCCTTGATGCCCCCGTAGGCGCAGGCGATGACGATGCCGATGCGCATCAGGTAGGGCTGGTCGAGGGCTTCCAGCACGAACAGGTAGAAGATCGATCCCAGCGTCGCCGCGACCGGCATGACGAGGCGGAAGAACAGGAACGTCGTCTCGGATTGCTGGCCGCGATAGCCGGCCATCAAGAGCTTGCGCTTGGCCGTGTCGGTGCCGAGCCAGCGGCGCAGGTCGAACCGCTCGACGATCTGCTTCATGTAGGCCTTGGGCTCGATCCGCAGCGTCGCCTTGGTGTTGAGCCGCTCGCGCTCCCGCCGGCGGATGACCTCGCGCTCGTCGCTGACGAGCTTCATCCGCTTGCCGAGGTTGTCGCTCTCGAGGAAGGGCTGCGCTACGGCGAAGGCGGTGGCCGCCGCCGCGATCGCGGTCAGCGCGATGGCCACGTTGCGCGGGTCGAAGACCTTCTGGGCGATGAGGTCGATCATGGCGACGGGGCTTCCCGAAAGGGCGTCCGGAGGGGGGCGGCGAGCGGAGCCCGCGGGCGTTCAGAAGTCGAACGCGATCATCTTCTTGATGGTCAGGATGCCGAGGCCCATCCAGATCGCCGAGCCCAGCAGGGCGAGCTTGCCGATGTTGGTGGTCCAGAGCAGCGAGATGTAGTCGGGGCTGGTCAGCGAGGTGATGCCGGCGACCACGAAGGGGAGGGCGGCGATGATGCCGGCCGAGGACTTGGCCTCCATGCTCATCGCCTGGATCTTGCCGGCCATCTTCCGGCGCTCGCGCAGCACCCGCGACAGGTTGGAGAGCGCCTCGGAGAGGTTGCCGCCCGACTGCTGCTGGATGTTGATCACGACCGAGAAGAAGTTCACCTCCTGCACCGGCACCCGCTCGTAGAGCCGCGAGACCGCCTCGCCGAGGGACAGGCCCAGCGTCTGGGTCTCGATGATCACCCGGAACTCCGAGCGCACCGGCTCCTCGGCCTCGCGGGAGACCATGCGGAAGCAATCGCCCACCGGGATGCCGGTGCGGATGCCGCGCACCACCACGTCGACGGCGTTGGGCAGCTCCCTCAGGAACTTCGCGATGCGGCGCTTGCGCAGGTGGCGCAGCAGGAACGCCGGCACGCCGAGGCCGCCGACGAAGGCCCCGCCCAGGCCGGCGACCGGATTCGCGCTCACCACGAGCACCAGCAGCCCGACCAACACCGCGAGCCCGGCGGACATCATCCAGTAGGTCCGCTGCGACCACGCCAGGCCGGCCCGCGCGATCTTCAGCTCGAGGGTCACCTTCGCGGCGCCCTTGGCCTTGGCCTCGATCTCGCCCAGCGTCTTGGCGACCTGCTCGCGCCGGTTCACGCTCACGCCGCGGATCGCGCTGCCGGTCGCCGACGCGCTGATGGTCCGGAGCCGCTGGGCCGCGCGCCGCTCGCCCATCATCAGCGGCATCAGGAAGACGTAGCCGAGCGCCAGCGCGGTCACGAAGACGAGCCCGACGGCGAGTTGCAGGTTCCCGCCGTTCACGGGGCGCCCCCCGCCGCCGCGGCGGCATCGAGCGCCTCGCCGAGCTGGCGCTCCAGGCCGTAGTAGCGGGCGCGCTCCCAGAACTTCGGCCGGCCGACGCCGGTGGAGCGATGGCGCCCGATCAGCTTGCCGTTGGCGTCCTCGCCGAGGATGTCGAACAGGAAGATGTCCTGCGTGGTGATGACGTCGCCCTCCATCCCGAGCACTTCGGTGATGTGGGTGATGCGGCGCGAGCCGTCGCGCAGGCGGGTGGCCTGCACCACGACGTCGATCGAGCCGCAGATCATCTCGCGCAGCGTCTTCGAGGGCAGGGTGAAGCCGCCCATCGAGATCATCGACTCGATGCGCGACAGGCACTCGCGCGGCGAGTTGGCGTGGAGCGTTCCCATCGAGCCGTCGTGGCCGGTGTTCATCGCCTGGAGAAGGTCGAAGGCCTCGGGTCCGCGCACCTCGCCGACGATGATCCGTTCGGGCCGCATGCGCAGGCAGTTCTTGACGAGGTCGCGCATGGTGACCTGGCCCTGGCCCTCCATGTTGGGCGGGCGCGTCTCCAGGCGCACCACGTGCGGTTGCTGCAGCTGCAATTCGGCCGCGTCCTCGCAGGTGATGATCCGCTCGTCGTTCTCGATGAAGGCGGTGATGCAGTTGAGCAGGGTCGTCTTGCCCGAGCCGGTGCCGCCGGAGATGACGATGTTGCAGCGCGAGCGGCCGATGATCTTCAGGATCTCGGCCCCCTCCGGCGAGATCGCGCCGAAGCGCACGAGCTGGTCGAGGGTGAGCTTGTCCTTCTTGAACTTTCGGATCGTGAGGGCCGGGCCGTCGATGGCCAGCGGCGGCGCGATGACGTTGACGCGCGAGCCGTCCGGCAGGCGCGCGTCGCAGATCGGCGAGGCGTCGTCGACCCGGCGCCCGACCTGGCTGACGATGCGCTGGCAGATGTTCATCAGCTGCTGGTTGTCGCGGAAGCGCACGTTGGTGAGCTGGATCTTGCCGCTCACTTCGATGAAGGCGCGGTTGGCGCCGTTGATCATGATGTCGGCGATGTCGTCGCGGGCGAGCAGCGGCTCGAGCGGGCCGTAGCCGAGCACGTCGTTGCAGATGTCGTCGAGCAGTTCCTCCTGCTCGGCGATCGACAGCACGATGTTCTTGAGGCCGATGATCTCCGAGACGATGTCGCGGATCTCCTCGCGCGCCGACTCGGGCTCCAGGCGCGAGAGCTGGGCGAGGTCGATCGCCTCGATCAGCGCGCCGAAGATCATGCTCTTGGTGCGGTAGTAGTCTTCAGAGCGCGGGTTGTCCTGCGCGGCGACCGGCGACGACGCATCCATGCGCTTGGCGGCCACGTTCTCCTGCACCAGCACGGGTGCGGTCGCGCGCGCGACGACCGGCGGCGCGGTCGGCGCCGCCGTGGCGCCCTGCCTCCTACCGAACATGGAACGGATCCTCGGATGGCATGGCGGCGCGCGGGCGCGCGGGTGCGCGACCGCGCAGTAGTGCGGGCGGTGCGAAGGTCGGATCGTCCGCCGGGACGGCAGGCCGCGTAAGCGCCGGCATCAGGACGCCTTCCGCCGCGCGAGCTTCGCCAGGAGCGGTTCGAGCAGGTTCGGCCGGGCGCGCTTGGCTTCGGGCCGGCCGAGCAGCGCCGCCGCGAGGTCGGCGAAGATCTCGGCGGGCTTCGAGCCGGCCTGCACCTCGGCGATCATCTGGCCGTTGTTGGCGGCCGTCCCGAACAGGGCCGGCTCGAACGGGATGCTGGCGGCAAGCGGCGCCTCCAGCGCCTTGGCGAACTCGGCGGCCCCGATCTCGGGGCGCTTCGGCACCCCGACGCCGTTCAGGATGACACGGGGCCGGGCGTCGTTGGGCCGGCCCTGCTGCAGCGCGCCGAGCAGGTTCTTGGCGTTGCGTAGGGAGGCGAGGTCGGGGCCGGCGACGATCAGGATCTCGTCGGCCGCGGTCAGCACCCGCTTCGACCAGGCGCACCACTGGTGCGGCACGTCGAGGACGATGCAGGGCACGGCCGCGCGCAGGTGGTCGATCAGCGCATCGAAGGCCGGCTCGGACAGGTCGATCGTCCGGTCGAGGCTCGCCGGCGCCGAGAGCAGGCTGAGCTGGTCGCTGCACTTCGAGAGCAGGCGCTCGACCAGGTTCGAATCGAGGCGCTCGGGGGCGAACACCGCCTCGGCGATGCCCTGGGGCGGATCCTGGTTGAAGTTGAGCGAGGCGGTGCCGAAGGCGATGTCGAGGTCGGCGATCACCGTCTGCGCGCCCTGGCCGCGGGCGATCGACCAGGCGAGGTTGTGGGCGACCGTCGAGGCGCCGATGCCGCCCTTGACGCCGTAGACCGCGATGGTCCGCCCGACCGGCTTCACCCCGGGGGCTGCGAACAGGTCCGAGAGCGAGGCGATCAGCGCCAGCGGCTCGACCGGCGCCATCAGGTAGTCGCTGACGCCGCGCTGAATGAACTGGCGGTACAGCGCCACGTCGTTGACGTGGCCGACGACGATCACCCGGGTGCCGGCGTCGCAGACCTCGGCGAGGGCGTCGAGGCATTCCATCGGCCGGGATTTCGGCCCTTGCGTCTCGATGATGATGACGTTGGGCGTCGGCGCGTGGCGGTAGGCTTCCACCGCCGCCGCGCCGCCGCCCATCTGGACCTTCAGGAGGGCCTTCTGCATGCGTCGGTCGGTCCCGGCGCCCTCGATCATCGCGGCGGTCTCCGCGGTCTCGCAGAACGCCTGGATCGTGATCCGGGGCACCGGGGCGATCATCCGCTCAGATGTCTCGGGGTGGTCCGCCATGACGAGGCCTTCGGGTTCGTGGGAGCGCGGGAACGGTGTGTCGGGGTAGGGGGCGGCGCCGGGTGGCGGCGTCGCCCGCCGGGTCACTCGGCCACGGAGGACTTGACGCTGGTCTTGCCATCCTGCCGCCAGGCGGTTGACGGATCCTTGCCTTCGCGGAGCTGGCCGATGTCCTTGACCCGGCGGATCGTGTCGATGCGGCCCTCGGGGCGCCCGCGCACCAGGTCGATGGGGTCGGCGACCTGCGCGGCGATCGTCGCCTGGGTCGAGCAGCCGAGGTTCCACGACGGCTGGTTGCGGAAGTTCGCGACCGGGCTGCTCTCGCCGAGATCCTGGGGCCACAGCCCGCACTTGTCGGCGACGCGGGCCTCCATGCGGTGGAAGCTGAGGCGGATCGGGCTGGCGAGGCTGGGATCGCCCACCGGATAGTCGGAGAGCACGATCTCGCGGGGGGGGACGCCGCCCTCTGCGCCGAGCCGGCGGATGGCGGCGGCCGTACGCTCGACGCCGGCGCCGACGGCCGGCGCCACGCCGCGCGGCAGGTCCATCACCAGGCTCCCGCGGCCGTAGCGGCGGTATTCCAGCAGGAACGCGTCGACGTCGGCGGCCTGGCGCGGGTCGAGGTGGCCGATCCCGGTGACGAACACGTCGAGGACGCGGCTGCCGTCGGCGAGCACGATCGGGTGGCGCGCGCGATAGTCGGCGGGCACGATCGAGCCGGTGACGCCGCGCTCGGCGTGGCAGGCGCCGAGCGCGGCGCCCAGGGTAGCGAGCATGGCGACGGCCAGGCTACGCCGGGCGGGCGTCCGTCGGGTGAGGGAGGGCAAGCCGGACAACGTCATCGGTTCGGTCCTGGGGCGGGTCGGCGC
>NZ_VRVF01000041.1:0-44450 GCF_008040045.1 Methylobacterium sp. WL8
GCGAGCCCTCGTGGCCGCGCAGCACGCCGGTCGAGAAGGTCCAGGCGACCTGGAGGTTCTTGACGTTTCCGGCGTTGATCTGGTCGAGCTTGGAATAGCGCGTGTTGGCGTAGTCGACCGTCTGAAGAACCTGCTCGGCGGGGTTCGCCAGGTGCTTCATCAGGTCTTCGTTCGCGAACGCCGGGCTGGCAACCGCCATGCTGGCGCCCAGGGCGAGAAGATGGACCGCTCTCATGTGTGTTCCTCCGACAAGTCTTGATGCCGACGCGGCGCGACGCAGATCGCGACGTGAAGACCTGACCTGACTCTTTGCGACAGGGATCGATATGCTTCGATAGCGGGCGGGAAATCTACGCCTTTAGGGTCGTCGAGCCAGAGACCGCCATCCCTGAGGCGGCCCCCTCGAAACCGAAGCTTGAACGAACTCTAAGAGATTTTTGAGCGTCGTCAACTCGGTTGTGCCGTCGGCCATAGGGTTGTGCGCAAGTCGCCGCACCCCTCTCGTGAAGTGCTGGGCCGATGATGCAGCGCAAAATATCGTTGTGCATCGCACAATGGCGGATGCTCGTGCGAGGCTTTGCTTCGCTTTCAGAGCGAAACACATGCGCGCACTGCGGCTATCTTTTCTAGCTCCCGGTTTTTCATGCGTCCAGCGCACGGTGCGTTGCCCATTCCATCACCATCCCGTGTTGTCGCCTGCATGAGAGCCGGATGCAGCGCAAAACCCGTATCGGGTTACCGATCGAAGAACCGAGCAGTGTGGTTGACGATTTTCTGCCGTTTCTGCGCGCTCTCGCCGCATCCTCGTCGATCGGTGCGCGATCGAATGCACTTTCATGCTTCCCTCGGCTGCGAGAATCGGGTGCCGGGCTGCACCGACTCCGGCACCACCATCGCGCACCTGGCCACAACACCGGGTTAGACCCTCAAAGAGGCCCGACCGGCCCAGTACTCTCGAACTCCGCGGTGTCGCCGACGAGGTCGGTGATGGAAATCGCCAAAGCCCGTCCCGTCTTCAGGCGAAGGGTGGAGTCGGGCGTCAGCCAGATCGGACGCAGGCCCGCATGGCTTCCGTGCAGGCTGCCATGCGCGGTCACCGTCGAGTCTCGCCGCTCCACGACCACTCGGTAGCGAACGCGGACGGTGCCGCAGCCCTCCGCCGAGACGGTGCCACGCCCTGTCAGCGTCTGGAGGACTTCGTTGGGTTCGTGCATCGGATGCGACGTGCGGCCCTGGGACGTTTCGGCAAAGGCATTGCCGTTTAGTCCCGGCCTCGACCCGTGTCACGGGCTCGCCGATGACGTCGCGCTACGATGTCTCTGGAGGCTGGCCGTAAGGGCCCGGGCGCGACGAAGGTTCAGGTAAGCGTCCGGACGACGATCCGCCCGCCCTCGGCTGAAAGCGCGAGGCGGCCGTGCTTGAGGTCGAGGGCCTTGCTGCCGAACAACTCGCGACGCCAGCCCTGGAGCAGCGGCACGTCGGCGTCGTCGTCGTCGGCCACCGCCTCGAGGTCGTCCACCGTGGCGATGATCTTGGGCGCGACGCCCTCGGTCTCGCACACGGCTTTCAGAAGCACCTTGAGCAATTCGACCAGCGCGCCGTTGCCGCCGCTGCGGCCGCGCCCCCGCTCGGGCAAGGCGATCTCGGCCGTGTCGCGGGCGAAACCGCGCTCGACGGCCGCGAGGATGTCCGTGCCGGTGCGCGAGCGCTCGAAGCCGGCCGGGATCGAGCGCAGGCGGCCGAGCGCCTCGACGCTGCGGGGCGCCGAGGTGGCGACGTCGATGACCGCCTCGTCCTTCAGGATGCGCCCGCGCGGCACGTTGCGCGTCTGCGCCTCGCGCTCGCGCCAGGCGGCGACCTCCATCAGCACCGCGATCTCGCGGGGCTTGCGCATCCGGCCCGACAGGCGGCGCCAGGCCTGGGCCGGGTCGGCGCGGTAGGTGTCGTGCGAGGTCAGCACCGCCATCTCCTCGTCGAGCCACTGCCCGCGGTCGTCGCGGACGAGGTCGGCGACGAGCTTCTCGTACACCGTCACCAGATGGGTTACGTCCGACAGGGCGTAGGAAAGCTGCGCGTCGGAGAGCGGTCGCCGCGACCAGTCCGTGAAGCGCGAGGACTTGTCGATCTTGGCCTTGGCCACGTCGTTGACCAGCTGCTCGTAGGACACCGAGTCGCCGTAGCCGCAGACCATCGCCGCGACCTGCGTGTCGAAGAACGGCTGCGGCAGCAGCCCGCCCATCAGCCAGATGATCTCGAGGTCCTGACGGGCGGAGTGGAACACCTTCACCACGCCTTCATCCGCCATCAGGTCGACGAAGGGCTGGAGGTCGATGCCCTCGGCCAGAGGATCGACCAGCACGCCGGTCCCGTCCGGCGCCGCCATCTGGATCAGGCAGAGCTTGGGATAATAGGTCGTCTCACGCATGAACTCCGTGTCCACGGTGACGAAGCTCTGCGCGGCGAGGCGGTCGCAGGCTTCGCGGAGCGCCTGCGTCGTACTGATCAGATCCATGCCTCCGGCTATATCGGAGGTTTTTTGCAAAGGGGAGCCGGGTGCCGGCTTATCCGTTCTCTTGCGCCCACACTCTTGCACCGACTCTCTTGATATCTTCCGCTGCCTTCGCGTGGACGCATCCGTGCCGCGAGTGCTTCGCGTCGTCGAGCCGCAGCGGACCCGCGCCCGACTGCTTGACTTCGCCCCCCTCGCGTGAATGGTGCCGCGCTTCAATCCCAAGGTTTTGCGATGCACCGTTACCGGACCCATACCTGCGGGGCGCTCCGCCCATCCGACGTCGGCGCGTCGGTCCGTCTCTCCGGCTGGTGCCACCGCATCCGCGACCACGGCGGCGTGCTCTTCATCGACCTGCGCGACCATTACGGACTGACGCAGTGCGTGGTCGATTCGGATTCGCCGGCCTTCAAGGCGGCGAACGCCGTGCGCTCGGAATGGGTCGTTCGCCTCGACGGGCGCGTCCGCACCCGGCCGGCCGGCACCGAGAACCCCGAGCTGCCGACCGGCGCGGTCGAGGTCTACATCGACGAGCTCGAGGTGCTGGGTGCGGCCGCCGAGCTGCCGCTGCCGGTCTTCGGCGACCTGGAATACCCGGAGGAGACCCGCCTCCGTTACCGCTTCCTCGACCTGCGCCGGGAGAAGCTGCACGCCAACATCATGAAGCGCGGCGCCATCGTCGATTCGCTCCGCCGGCGCATGCGCGAGGGTGGGTTCTTCGAGTTCCAGACCCCGATCCTGACGGCATCGTCGCCGGAGGGGGCCCGCGACTACCTCGTGCCGTCGCGCGTGCACCCGGGCAAGTTCTACGCGCTGCCGCAGGCGCCGCAGCAGTTCAAGCAGCTGACGATGATCGCCGGCTTCGACCGCTACTTCCAGATCGCACCCTGTTTCCGCGACGAGGACGCCCGCGCGGACCGCTCGCCGGGCGAGTTCTACCAGCTCGACATCGAGATGAGCTTCGTCACCCAGGAGGACGTGTTCCAGGCGGTGGAGCCGGTGCTGCACGGGGTGTTCAAGGAGTTCGCCGGCGAAAAGCGCGTCACCGACGTGTTCCCGCGCATCACCTACGCCGACGCGATGCTCAAGTACGGCGTCGACAAGCCCGACCTGCGCAATCCGCTGCTGATCGCCGACGTGACGGAGGAGTTCGCCGACGACGCGGTGGAGTTCAAGGCGTTCAAGGGCGTGATCAAGTCCGGCGGCGTGGTCCGCGCGATCCCGGCCACGGGCGCCGCGACGCAGCCGCGCTCGTTCTTCGACAAGCTCAACGACTTCGCCCGCGCTGAGGGCGCGCCCGGCCTCGGCTACGTCGTGTTCGAGGAGGTCGACGGCGCCTTGGCCGGCAAGGGGCCGATCGCCAAGTTCATCCCCGCACCGATCCTGACGCGGATCGCCGAGAAGACCGGGACGAAGGCCGGCGACGCGGTGTTCTTCTCCGCCGGCACCGAGGCCAAGGCGGCGGCGCTCGCCGGCAAGGCCCGCATCCGCATCGGCGACGACCTCGGCCTGTCCGACAAGGACCAGTTCGCGTTCTGCTGGATCACCGACTTCCCGATGTTCGAGTGGAATGAGGACGAGAAGCACATCGATTTCTCCCACAACCCGTTCTCGATGCCGAACTTCGACCACGACGCCTTCCTGGCGCTGGGCGAGGGCGACGACGCCAAGATCCTCGACATCAAGGCGTTCCAGTACGACATCGTCTGCAACGGCATCGAGCTGTCGTCGGGCGCGATCCGGAACCACAAGCCCGAGATCATGGAGAAGGCCTTCGCCATCGCCGGCTACGGCAAGGATGTGCTCGAAGCCAAGTTCGGCGGCATGCTCAACGCGCTTCGCCTCGGCGCCCCGCCGCACGGCGGCATCGCACCGGGTGTCGATCGCATCGTGATGCTGCTCTGCGAGGAGCCGAACATCCGCGAGGTCGTGCTGTTCCCGATGAACCAGCGCGCCGAGGACCTGATGATGGGCGCCCCCTCCGAGGCGACGCCGAAGCAGCTCCGCGAGCTGCATATCCGTCTGAACCTGCCCGAGAAGAAGGCGTGACGCGCCGCGCGTCTTCCTCCCCCCTCCCCCATAGAGGAGGGCGGGAGACGCGCGTCCTGCATGGAGCCCGCTAGGTGGCGAGCCTCGTCGCGGTCGTCGTCGCGCATGACAGCGCCGAGGCCCTGCCGGCCTGCCTCTCGGCGCTTGCGGCCGAGCACGTCCCGGCGATCGTCGTCGACAACGCCAGCCGCGACCGCTCGGTCGAGATCGCCGAGGCTGCCGGCGCACAGGTGGTCCGCAATGGCCGCAACGAGGGCTACGGCCGCGCCAACACCCGCGGGATCCGTGCCGCCGCGCAGGCCCGCTACGTCCTGATCCTCAACCCCGACGTCACCCTGCGGCCGGGCGCGGCCGACGCCCTGCTCGCTGCCGCCGAACGCTGGCCGGAAGCCGGGCTCTTCGCCCCGCGGATCGTCGAGCCGGACGGCCGGTTCTTCTACCAGCCGCGCTCGTTGCTGGCGCCCTACCTCACCAACCCGAGTGGGCGCCGAGACCTGCCCTCGGGCGACGCCTGCGCGCCGTTCCTGTCCGGCGCCTGCCTGATGATCGAGCGCGGGTTCTTCCTGTCGCTCGGCGGCTTCGACGAACGGATCTTCCTGTTCTACGAGGACGACGACCTCTGCCGCCGCGTCGCCGACGCGGGACGAGCACTCGTCCACGTGCATGGTGCCGAGGTCCTGCACGGGCGCGGGCGCTCCTCGGCGCCCGAGCGCGGACGGGTGTTCCGCACCCGCTGGCACCAGGCGTGGTCGCGCGCCTACGTCGCCCGCAAATACGGTCTCGCCGACCCCATCCTCCCTAGCCTCGTCGCCAACGTTCTCAAGGCGTTTCTGTCCGTGCTGATCCTGCGACGCTCAGGCTTCGAGCGCTACGGCGGATCGGCCGCCGGCGCCTGGGCCGCGCTCATGGGGCACACCGCGCTGGCTCGCGAGGGCCTCGAATGAGCCGCGCGCCGACCGTCGCCGAGGCATTGGCGCGCCCGCATAACGGCTTCTCCGGGCTTCGCCTGGTGCTGGCGGTCGCGGTAGTGGTCTCGCACGCCTTCAGCGTCACCAGCGGCAACGCCCTCGACGAGCCGCTTGCGCGCGCGACCGGCTTCACCCTCGGCGAGCATGCCGTGAACGGCTTCTTCGCCGTGTCGGGTTTCCTCGTGGCGATGAGCTTCGACCGGCGCGGCCTCGTCGATTACCTGATCTCGCGGACCCTGCGCATCCTGCCCGGCCTCATCGCGGCGACGCTGGTCGTCTCCCTCGTGCTCGGCGCCGCGATGAGCACGCTGCCCCTCGTCGAGTACCTTCGCGACGGCGGCGTCTGGCGCTTCGTCCGCGGCACGCTGACGACCTTCAAAAGCAACGCGTCGCTGCCGGGCGTCTTCACCGACAACCCGTATCGCAGCCCGCTCGGCACGGTCTGGACCCTGAAATACGAAGTGCTCTGCTATCTCGGCGTCGTCGGCGCCGGGCTGCTCGGGGCGTTGCGTTCACGCTGGATCGCGCCCCTCGTCGTCGCCGGCTTCGCGCTGGCGCTGCTCGTCGCCGACGCGACGCGGCCCGACCTGCCCAAGGGCCTCGAGACGGCCCTGCGCCTGCCGCTGATCTTCGCCGTCGGCGCGGCGCTCTACACCGCGCGGGAGGTCGTTCGCCTGTCGGCGGTGCCCGTGGCGATCCTGGGCCTCGCCTGCCTCCTGGTGCGACACGGGCCGTTCTACCGGGCGCTGCTGTTCGTCGCGGAAGGCTACGGCACGATTTGGCTCGGCCTGTCGCCGTGGCTCGCCCGCAAGGTCTTCGACCCGAAGGCCGACCTGTCCTACGGAATCTACCTTTACGGCTGGCCGGTGCAGCAGAGCCTGCACGCGCTTTGGCCCGGAATCTCCGCGCTGCCGCTGCTGCTGCCGGCGCTGGCGCTCACGTTTCCCGTGGCGGCGGCCTCCTGGTACGCGATCGAGCGCCCGGCGCTGCGGCTGAAGACGCGGACCCTGGGGCGGCGGACGCTCGGCACCATCGAGCCGGCGGGCCCGTGAGCGGGCAGGCCCCGCGTCGCCTCCCGCCGCTCGCAGCGCTCGACCACGCGGCCCGACTGCTCGCCGAGCACGGGTTCCATGTCGTCGCGCGGAACGAGCGCGGCGACAGCCTGTACCTGCAGCGCGAAGGATGCGCCTTCGCCCTGCGACTGTCGAACCACGCCCGGACGGCCAAGCAGCGGCAGCGCCGCACCGACGTGCTCGCGAGCCTCGTGGTCCGCGACGCCTGCAGCCCCGAGCAGGTCGCGGCCCTGGTGGCCGGTACGTTGCGCGACTTCGACCTCGCGCGCGGCCGACGGGAGGCTCAGGCCTCGGGGGCAGCTTCGGATTCGGGCGCGGCATCCCGGAAATAGGGCTCCACCGGGCCCTTTAGCTTCACCGTCATCGGGTTTCCGGCGCGGTCGAGCGTCTTGCCGGCGCTCAGCCGAACCCAGCCCTCGCTGACGCAATATTCCTCGACGTTGGTCTTCTCGACGCCCTTGAAGCGGATGCCGATGCCGCGTTCCAGAACGGTCTCGTCGTAGAACGGGCTGTTCGGGTTCACGGCGAGGCGGTCGGGGGGCGTCTGTGACATCGGGCGGACCTTCGGCGAAGACTTGCAATGGGCGCGCTTGCGAGGACGGCCTCGCGAAGACGATCGGCCCGCGGGTAAGGGATTCAGGCAGGCGGCGCAACGGCGCGGGCGGCTTCGACAAGCTCGGGGATGCGCCCGCTCTGGAGAAGCGGCACCAGGCGCGCCACCGTGGCGTGCGGCAGGTCCCACCAGGCGCAGGCGACGAGGGCCGCGACCGTCGCCTCGTCGAAGCGGGTTCGCACCACCCGCGCCGGGTTGCCGGCGACGACCGCGTAGGGCGGCACGTCGCGGGCGACGACAGCGCGTGCCGCCACCACCGCGCCGTGGCCGACCGTGACCCCCGACAGGATCATGCAGCCTGAGCCGAGCCAGACGTCGTGCCCGATCGACACGTCCCCGCGCGAGGCGTGGTAGTCGGCCGGCGCGTCGGCCCCGGGCCAGAGCCCGCGCATCGCCGCGAACGGATAGGTCGAGGCCCAGTCGAGCCGGTGGTCGCCGCCGAGCAGGATCTCGACCTTGTCGGCGATGGAACAATAGCGGCCGATCGTCAGCCTCCGGCCGGATTCGGCGAAACGCACCTTCGGCAGCCCGTAGGAATAGGCACCGATGGAGAATCCGTAGGCGCGCACCAGCTTTTCCAGGTGGATTCGCGTCTCGTTGTTCGGGTTGCGCCCGCTGCGCAGCCGGTGCAACAGGGCCTTCATGTGGAGGGGGTCGATGCCGGAGGGCGCACCCGCCTGATCGAGGGAGAATGGGCCATGGGCGACAACATGTCCGAGGATCTCAAGTCGGGGGCTCTCGTCTACCACCGCCTTCCGCGGCCCGGAAAGCTCGAGATCCAGGCGACGAAGCCGCTGGGCAACCAGCGCGACCTGGCGCTCGCCTATTCGCCCGGCGTCGCCGCCGCCTGCGAGGCCATCGCCGCCGACCCGCAGGAGGCCGCGACCCTCACGATCCGCCAGAACCTCGTGGCGGTGCTCACCAACGGCACCGCGGTGCTCGGCCTCGGCAACATCGGCCCGCTGGCGTCCAAGCCGGTGATGGAGGGCAAGGCCGTCCTGTTCAAGAAGTTCGCCGGCATCGACGTGTTCGATATCGAGGTCGACCAGCTCGACGTGGCCAAGCTCGTCGATGTCGTGTGTTCGCTCGAGCCGACCTTCGGCGGCATCAACCTCGAGGACATCAAGGCGCCGGAGTGCTTCGAGGTCGAGGAGCAGTGCCGCGCTCGGATGAACATCCCGGTCTTCCACGACGACCAGCACGGTACAGCGATCATCGTCGCGGCCGCCGTCCTCAACGCGCTGGAACTCGCCGGCAAGCAGCTGTCGGACGTCCGCATCGTCACCTCGGGCGCGGGCGCGGCGGCTCTGGCCTGCCTCAACCTGTTGGTCTCGCTCGGCGCGACGCGGGAGAACATCACGGTCACCGACATCAAGGGCGTGGTCTACAAGGGTCGCACCGAGCTGATGGACCGGTGGAAGGACATCTACGCGCAGGAGACCGAGGCGCGGACGCTGGCCGAGGTGATCCCCGGCGCCGACGTTTTCATCGGCCTCTCGGCCGGGGGCGTGCTCAAGCCCGAGTACCTCGAGAAGATGGCCGAGAAGCCGCTGATCATGGCGCTGGCCAACCCCTATCCCGAGATCATGCCCGACCTCGCGCAGGAGAAGCGCCCCGATGCGATGATCTGCACCGGGCGCTCGGATTTCCCGAACCAGGTCAACAACGTCCTGTGCTTCCCCTACATCTTCCGCGGCGCGCTCGACGTCGGCGCGCGCTCGATCAACGAGGAGATGAAGAAGGCCGCCGTGAAGGCGATCGCGGCGCTCGCCCGCGAGACGCCCTCCGACGTGGTCGCCCGCGCCTATGGCGGCGAGGCGCGCCCGTTCGGGCCGCGCTCGCTGATCCCGAGCCCCTTCGACCCGCGGCTGATTCTGCGCATCGCGCCGGCCGTCGCGCAGGCGGCGATGGATTCCGGCGTCGCCGGCCGTCCGGTCGAGGACATCGCAGCCTACGCCGAGTCCCTCGACCGGTTCGTGCACCGCTCGGGCTTCATCATGAAGCCGCTGTTCTCGAAGGCGAAGGAAAACCCGAAGCGGGTCATCTACGCCGAGGGCGAGGACGAGCGCGTTCTGCGCGCGGTCCAGGCCATTGTCGAGGACGGCGTCGCAAAACCGATCCTCGTCGGCCGGCCGCGGGTGGTCGAGACCCGGCTCAAGCGCTTCGGCCTGTCGATCCAGGAGGGCCGCGACTTCGAGCTGATCGATCCGGAGGACGATCCGCGCTACCGCTCCTACGTCCAGACCTACCTCGACATCGCCGGCCGGCGGGGCATCACGCCGGACGCCGCCCGCACGCTGGTGCGCACCAACACCACGATCATCGGCGCCATCGCCGTGCGCCGCGGCGAGGCCGACGCGCTGATCTGCGGGCTGGAAGGCCGGTTCGAGACCCGCCTGCGCATCATCCGCGACGTCATCGGGCTCTTGCCCGGCGTGACGCAATGCGCCGCGATGAGTCTGATCGTTACCAAGAAGGGCGCCTACTTCCTCGCCGACACGCATGTGCGCCAGGACCCGAGCGCCGAGGAGATCGCCGAGCTCGCCGTCGCCTGCGCCGGGCACGTCACGCGCTTCGGCATCACCCCCAAGATCGCGCTGCTGAGCCATTCCGACTTCGGTCAGTCCGACACGCCCTCGGCGATGAAGATGCGGGCCGCCCTCGGTCTGATCCACGAGCGCGCGCCCGACCTCCAGGTCGACGGCGAGATGCAGGCGGATTCCGCCCTCTCGGAGATCGTTCGCGACCGGGTGCTGCCCGGCTCGCCGCTGAAGGGCGCGGCCAACGTGCTGATCTTCCCGAACCTGGATGCGGCCAACATCGCCTACCAGTTCGCCAAGGTGCTGGCCGACGCCCTCCCCGTCGGCCCGCTGCTGATCGGCCCGGCCAAGCCCGCCCACATCCTCACACCGTCGGTGACGGCGCGGGGTATCGTCAACGTCACCACCGCCGCGGTGGTGGAGGCGCAGGCGGGCGACGAGCAGAAGCTCGACTCGGCCGAGCCCGGCGTTGGGATGATCTCGGAGTAACCGGCGCGAGCCTGGCAATCCCCTTGCATCGTCCGGTCCCACCGAAACCGTGTGGGCCGAGACGATGTGCCAGGGTGACGATCCGAACTGCGCGGCGTTCGCCGAGCATCGCCGCCGCTTCCTCGGGGATCTCGCGCCCGAACGCCGCGCCTTCCTAAAGAGCGGGTTCGTCGCGACGGGCGGCGCGGTCGCCCTTGCCGCCGGTGGCCTGTCGCTGGTCACGCCGGCCCTCGCTCAGACCAGTGCGGGCCGCGGGCCGCGGCAGGCGACGCACCAGATGCTGCCGGCCAACGCCGACACGGTGCATTGGGGCTATTTCAGCAAGAACCTGAAACCGCAGGTCGAGATCGCGTCGGGCGATTTCGTTACGATCGAGACGCTGACGCACCAGGCCAGCGACGATTCCGAGTGGATGATCCAGGGCGATCCGGGCGCCGAGAGCGTCTACCTCTAGACCAAGGACAAGAAGGGCGTCGCGCGGCGTGGCGCAGGCCCCGACGATGCCAAGCTCGGTCCCGGCGGCGGCCTCGGCGTCCACATCTGCACCGGCCCGGTGGCGATCCGCGGCGCGGAGCCCGGCGACGTGTTGGAGGTCCGCATCCTCGACGTCACGCCGGGCCCTTGCGCCAACCCGAAGTTCAAGGGCCTCGCCTTCGGAAGCAACGCCGCCGCCTGGTGGGGCTACCACTACAAGGACCTTCTGACGGGCGAAAAGCCGCGCGAGGTCGTGACCATCTACGAGGTCGACGTGACCGGGACGCGCGATTGGGCGAAGGCCGTCTACAGCTTTCGCTGGCCGGGCGTGACCGATCCGAACGGAATCGCGCATCCGACGATCGACTATCCAGGCCTGCTGGTCGATCACACCAAGACCGACCGGAACTTCGATGTTCTGAAGGGCATCCGCGTGCCGATCCGGCCGCATTTCGGCACAATGGGTTTGGCGCCGGCGGAAGCCGACATGGTGAACTCGATTCCACCGAGCTACACCGGCGGCAACATCGACAACTGGCGCATCGGCAAGGGCGCGACGATGTACTATCCGGTCGCCGTGCCGGGTGCGCTGTTCTCAGTCGGCGACCCGCATGCGAGCCAGGGCGATTCCGAACTCTGCGGCACCGCGATCGAGTGCTCGCTGACCGGCACGTTCCAGTTCGTGCTGCACAAGAAGCAGGACCTCGCCGGCACCGCCCTCGAAAGCCTCGACTTTCCGATGATCGAGACCAGGGACGAGTGGGTCCTCTCTGGCTTCAGCTATCCGAACTATCTCAAGGACCTCGGCGCCGGTGCGCAGGAAGCCATCTTCCAGAAATCCTCGATCGACCTCGCCATGCGCGACGCCTTCCGCAAGATGCGGCAGTTCCTGATGCACGCGAAGGGGCTGACGGAGGACGAGGCGATCTCGCTGATGTCGATCGCAGTCGATTTCGGCATCACCCAGGTGGTGGACGGCAACTGGGGCGTCCACGCGATCGTCAAGAAGGCGATCTTCGCCGAGCGAACGGTTTGAACGGCTGCTCGGCGCTCACCCCGCGCATCTACCGGCGCGTCACCCGACGCGGACGCGCCCTTCGAGCCCAACGATGCGGGCGAGGCCGCGGACGCGGTTGAGCAGGCGGTCGCCATTCAAAGCGTCCCACTCGGGCGGCAGACTCAGTATGACGCGGCCGTCCTCGATCGTGAGCGGCATGCGGCGCAGGGCGCCCTCCATCCCGGCGGTCATCGGGAACGCGACCCGCAGCAGGGCGCCGATGAGGCGGGCCCGCTCGAACAGGCGCGGCCCAGCGAGCGCACGCAGCATCGGGTTGGCCTTCTCCGGGGCGACGCCCTCGTGGCGGAAGTAGATCGCCAGGGCAAGGAAGCCGCGGCCGGGATGGTCGATGCCGACGAAGGCCGCGTTCTGGATGATCGCGATGCTCTGCTCGCCGCGGTAGTCGGGATGCGCCCGCCAGCCGATGTCGGACAGGAGGCAGGCGGCATGCCGCAGCCGGCGCTCGTCGGCGGTCTCCGGTCCGTCGAGCGCCGCCACGAACCGGTCGGTCCAGGCGATCAGCTCGTCTGCGTGGCGCGGCGAGCGCGCGCGAAGCTGGTTCAGCTCGGCGCAGGAGGCGAGCAGCGGATCGAGCGCGCGGGTGTCGCGGTCGACTTGCTCGTAGAGCAGGCCCTCGCGCACCCCCGAGGCCGAAATCGCGACCTCGCGCGGCCGGCCGACGCGGATGATCTCCTCCAGCACCACGGCCCCGTAGGCGAGCAGCGGGCGGCGCGCTTCCGAAATCGCCTCGACGTCCTGCAGCGTCGCCGCGTCGGATTGCTCGACCACCTGAAGGAAGCTCAGCTCGTCAGTCGGCTCGACAGTGTAGCCATGCATCACGTGGACGGGATATTGACGCGCGGCCTGATGCAGGCGGGCGAGCGCCCGCCAGGTGCCGCCGACGGCGTAGAAGGTGCGCCCGCGGAGCGTCTCCAGCTGCGGCGCGGCCTTCTTCATGTGCTCGCGCACGATCTTGCCGGCCTTCTTCAGGGAGCCGCCCGAGAGGTCCTGCAGCGCAAGCCCGCCGAGCGGCATCGTCACGCCCTGCCCGACCACCGCGCCGCGCACGTCCACGAGTTCCAGCGAGCCGCCGCCGAGGTCGCCGACCACGCCGTCCGGCGCATGGAAGCCCGACACCACGCCGAGCGCCGACAGCTCGGCCTCGCGCCGGCCGGACAGGAGCTCGATGCGGGTGCCGCAGGCGGCTTCCGCCGCCTCGAGGAAGGCGGGGCCGTTCGAGGCGTCGCGGGCAGCCGCGGTGGCGAGCACGAAGAGGCGCCCGACCCGCATCGTCTCGCAGAGCACGCGGAAGCGCGCGAGTGCGGCCAGCGCCCGGCGCACCGCCTCGTCGTTGAGGCGGCCGGTGGTGAGGACGTTGCGGCCCAGCCCGCACAGGACCTTCTCGTTGTAGAGCGGCGTCGGCGCCCGGCTCAGGCCGTCATAGGCCACGAGGCGGACCGAGTTCGAACCGATGTCGATGATCGCGACGGGCGCGTTGACCAAGGCCGGCTCCCGATCGGCGGAATGGGCGAGCGTGAGGTTGGCGCGATGGGGACCCAAGCAACGACCTCGCTGTATGATACCGACCGGCTGCGTCGAACGCACGTCTGACCGATCCGGCGGCACGATCCGCGCCGCCCGATCCATGTATCCGTCCGGCGGCCGGACGATCAGCCCCGCTGTGCGCGACGGCTGAGGGCCCGCGGACTCGACTTCTTCGACGACTTGCCGCGGCCGGACAGGCTCGGGTTCGTCATGAAGTACTTGTGCGCGTTGAACGGTTCCTCGCCCTCGGCGGGGTGGATACGCTCGGCGCCGCCGGATGCCAGTACACGCCAGCTCTGGCGGTTGTCGAGGAGGTTGGCCAGCATGATCTGGTCGAGAACCTGTTGATGGACCGTCGGGTTGCTGATCGGCAGCAGGGACTCGACGCGGCGGTCGAGGTTGCGGCTCATCAGGTCGGCCGAGGAGATGTAGACCGTCGCTTTCGGGTGGGGCAGCCCGACGCCGTTGCCGAAGGCGTAGATGCGCCCGTGCTCCAGGAAGCGCCCGACGATCGACTTGACGCGGATCGTCTCAGAGAGGCCCGGAACGCCCGGCCGCAGGCAGCAGATGCCGCGGACGACACAGTCGATCTGCACGCCCTCCTGAGAGGCGTCGTAGAGCGCATCGATCACCTGCGCATCGACGAGCGAGTTGCACTTGATCCAGATCGCAGCCGGGCGCCCGGCCTTGGCATGCGCCGCCTCCGCCTCGATGTCGGCGAGCAGCCGCGCCTTGGCGGTGAGCGGCGAGACCGACATCCGCTCCAGCTGCGCCGGCTCGGCGTAGCCGGTGATGAAGTTGAAGATCCGCGACACGTCGCGCGCCACCGCCGGGTCGGCGGTGAAGAACGACAGGTCGGTGTAGATGCGCGCGGTGATCGGGTGATAGTTGCCGGTGCCGACGTGGCAGTAGGTAACGAGCTTGTCGCCCTCGCGCCGCACCACCATCGACAGCTTGGCGTGGGTCTTCAGCTCGACGAAGCCGAACACCACCTGCGCGCCGGCCTTCTCGAGGTTGCGCGCCCAGCGGATGTTGGCCTCTTCGTCGAAGCGCGCCTTCAGCTCGACCAAAGCCGTCACCGACTTGCCGAGCTCGGCCGCCTCCGCCAGCGCCGCGACGATCGGCGAGTTGGAGGAGGTGCGATACAGCGTCTGCTTGATCGCGACGACGTTCGGGTCGCGGGCGGCCTGCGCCAGGAACTGCACCACCGAATCGAACGACTCGTAAGGGTGGTGGACGCAGAAATCCTTCTGGCGGATCGCCGCAAACACGTCGCCGCCGCTCTCGCGGATGCGCTCCGGGAAGCGTGGGTTGTAGGGCTTGAACTTGAGGTCGGGACGGTCGATCCCGACGATCTGCGACAGTTCGTTCAGCGCCAGCATGCCCTCGACGATGAAGATCGCGTCCGCGCCGATCTCAAGCTCGTCGCAGACGAAGCTGCGCAGGTCCTCCGGCATGCCGGATTCGACCTCGAGACGGATGACGATGCCGCGGCGGCGCTGCTTCAGCGCGGTCTCGAAATGCAGGACGAGGTCCTCGGCCTCCTCCTCGATCTCGAGATCCGAATCGCGGATCACCCGGAAGGCGCCCTGCCCCTTCACGAGGTAGCCTGGGAACAGGCGGCCGGTGAACAGCACGATCACCTGCTCGATGGCGATGAAGCGCGCGACCGTGTCGTCCTCGATCGCCGGTAGGCGCACGAACCGGTCGAGCACGCCGGGCATGCGGATCAGTGCGCGCAGCACCCGCCCGTCGCGCGGCCGCGTCAGCATCAGCGCGATGGTCGTGCCGAGGTTGGGGATGAACGGGAACGGGTGGGCCGGGTCGATCGCCAGCGGCGTCAGCACCGGGAAGACGTGGTTGAGGAAGTACTCCTCCAGCCACGCCGCGTGCTCCGGCCGCAGCGCGTCGGGCTCGACGAGGGCGACGACGCCGTCGAGCTCCTCGCGCAAAGCCCGCCAGCGCGCCTGCTGGTCTTCGGCGAGCTTGGAGACGCCGGTGCCGATGCGGGCGAGCTGCTCGGACGGCGACAGGCCGTCCTGCGACGGCAGCGTCAGCCCGGCGCGGACCTGATCGATCAGGCCGGCGACGCGCACCATGAAGAACTCGTCGAGGTTGTTGGCCGAGATCGAGAGGAAGCGCAGCTTTTCTAGCAGGGGATGCGAGGTGTTGGCCGCCTCCTCCAGCACGCGCCGGTTGAACTGCAGCCAGGACAGCTCGCGGTTGACGAAGCGCTCGGGCGAGTTCCGCAGGGCACGGCCGGCTTCGAGGATGGTCTCGCGCGCCGCCTTGTCGTCGTCGGCCTTGGGCGGCTCGGGGATCTCGGCGGCTGTCGGCCACTCGTCGCCGGCGGTGTCGGAGGCTGCGGCTCGGCGCGGGGCGCGGGCGGGCGGCGCGCGCCGTACGGTGCGCTTGGGCGTCGCCTCGTCGCCGGCCTCGACGACGTCGTCCGTCCGGTCGCGATCGAGGGCGTCCACGTTCGATTCGATATCCGACAACCCTGCCACTCCTCACCTGCCGCCTGTCGCGGCGTCCCTAACATGGGTGGTCCGCCGGAATGCGACATTGCCGTGACGGTCGGCACGCGACCCTCGCATCCGAAGCGCGCCGACCGCCGCCCATGCGTCGCGCTCAGTCGTCCTCGCCGTCCTCTTCGCCGTCCTCGCCGCCTTCGGCGATGCCAAGGCGTTCGAGCACCGCCAGCGCCAGCGGCCGGGTGATGCGGCGGCCGCGGCCGAGGGCGTCGCGATCGAGTTCGGCCACCACCTCCCGCGCCCGTCCGAGCGAGCGGTCGATGCGGAGCGCCAGGGCGTCGATCACACGCAGATCCACAACCAGTTGCCGATCCACAAACAGCTTTACCATCACCGCGCGGAGCAGGGCGTCGTCGGGCTCGCGGATTGCGACACCCGGCGCGAGCCGAAGGCGCGAGCGCAGGTCCGCAACGGTCAGCCCGATCTGGTCGATCGCCGCGCCGCTGGTCAGCAGCACCGGGCATTTGCGCTCGCGGGCGAGGTTGAGCAGGTGGAACAGGGCCGCCTCGTCGCGGCCGGGGCGGTCGATGTCCTCGATCACCAGGGCGCCGTTCGAGACGCAGTGGGTCACCGCCTCCGCGGTGACGTCGGCGGCCGACACGGTCCAGGCATGGGCCCGCGTCGCCCAGATCGAGGCGAGATGACTCTTGCCGCTTCCCGGCGGCCCGGTGAGGACCAGCACGGTGTCCGGCCAATCAGGCCAGGCCTCGATTGACGCGTAGGCGGCCTCGTTGGCCGTGCCGACCAGGAAATCCTCGCGGCCGTAGCGTGGATCGAGCGGAAGGTCGAAGGCCAGCTGCTTCGGGGGGGCGTTCTCGCGCATGCGGCGTCCAGGGTGACCCTGCCGGCCCGACAGTCAAGCGTCCCGCTCAGGCCCGCGGCACCTCGATCAGCACCGGCTGCTCGGCATGGTAGAGCCGGCTCTGCAGGTAGCGCGAGAGCGCGAAGCGCACGAGGACGCCGATCGAAGCCGCCACCGGCACCGCCAGGAGCAACCCGAGGAACCCGAACAGCGAGCCGAAGGCGAGCAGCGCGAACATCAGCCAAACCGGATGCAGGCCGACCGATTCGCCGACGAGCTTGGGCGCGATCACGTTGCCCTCCAGGAACTGGCCGACCAGGAACACCCCGACCGTCAGCCCGAGATGCAGCCAGTCCGAGCCGGGCCAGAACTGAACCAGCGCGACGCCGACCGAGAGCAGGAAGCCCGTCAGCGTGCCCACGTAGGGAATGAAGGTGAGGAAGCCCGCGATCAGGCCGATCAGGACGCCGAAGTTCAGGCCGACGAGCCACAGGCCGAGCGCGTAGAAGGTGCCGAGGATCAGGCAGACCAGCGTCTGCCCGCGCACGAAGCCGATGATCGCGCGGTCGATCTGCGCCGCGAGCCGGCGCACCGTCGCGCGGTGGCGCGGCGGCACCCAGGTGTCGAGCGTGGCGATCATCCGGTCCCAGTCGACCAGGATGTAGAATGCGACCACCGGCGTCACAACCAGCAGCGAGACCAGCGAGATCACCGCCTGCGAGCCGGACCAGATCGACTTGAGGAAGGCGAGCAGCCACGCGCCGCCCTGGGTCGCGAGCGTCCCCACCGAGGCTTGCAGCTCGTTGACCACGTCGGCGCCGCCGAGCCGCTGCAGCACCGGGCCGGCGCGCTCGGCGATGATGCCCTGCAGCCGCCCGATCATGCCGGGCAGGCTGTTGACCAGGGCCGCGACCTGGTTGGCGGCGAGCGGCACCACGATCAGCAGCGAGACGATCAGGCCGGCCACGAACATCGCCAGGATCAGCAGGCTCGCCGTCAGGCGTCCGAGGCCGAGGCGTTCGAGGCGGTCGGCCAGGGGGTCGAGCAGGTAGGCCAGCGCGATCCCGGCGACGAACGGCAGCATCACCTCGCGCAGCAGGTAGACGACGATTCCGAGGGCGACGAGCACCGCCAGACCGATCACAGCCCTCGCGCGCATCGACGTCCTCCCCACCCGACAGAGCGGAGACAGTGGGAAGGCGTCTCCGCACGGTCAAGGCTGCCGGCGCCGCCGACGGGGCACGGAACCGATCCGGGTGGGTCGTTTTCTTGTGAGCCGACGGGTTCGGTCGGCGCGAAACTCGGCTAAAGCATCCGCGGACCACAGGAACGGGACGCCGATGACGGCCGAGACCACGAACGGGCTGACCTACGCGCATGCAGGCGTCGACATCGACGCCGGGAACGCGATGGTCGAGACGATCAAACCGCTGGTGCGCGCGACGCGCCGGCCCGGCGCCGACGCCGAGATCGGCGGGTTCGGCGGCCTGTTCGACCTGAAAGCCGCGGGCTTCAAGGATCCGATCCTGGTCGCCGCCAACGACGGCGTCGGCACCAAGGTGAAGATCGCGATCGAGACCGGCCGGCACGACACGATCGGCATCGACCTCGTGGCGATGTGCGTCAACGACATCATCGTCCAGGGCGCCGAACCGCTGTTCTTCCTCGACTACTACGCCACCGGCAAGCTGGTGCCGGGCGTCGGCGCCGACATCGTCCGCGGCATCGCCGAGGGCTGCCGGCAGGCCGGCTGCGCGCTGATCGGCGGCGAGACGGCGGAGATGCCGGGCCTCTACGACGGCGCCGACTACGACCTCGCCGGCTTCTCGGTCGGCGCGGCCGAGCGCGGCACGCTGCTGCCGAAGCCCGGTATCCGCGCCGGCGACGTGGTGCTCGGCCTCCCCTCCTCCGGGGTGCACTCGAACGGGTTCTCGCTCGTCCGCCGCATCGTCGCGCGCACCGGCCTGGCCTGGGACGCGGCCGCGCCCTTCGCCACCGGCAAGACGCTGGGCGAGGCGTTGCTCGAGCCGACGCGGATCTACGTGAAGCCGCTGCTCGCGGTGCTGAAGGCCACGGACGGGATCAAGGCGCTCGCCCACATCACCGGCGGCGGCTTCCCGGACAACCTGCCCCGCGTGCTGCCCGACGACGTCGGCATCGCGATCGACCTCGACGCGGTGCGCCCGCCGCCGGTCTTCGGCTGGTTGGCGCGCGAGGGCGGCGTCGCCGAGTCGGAGATGCTGCGCACCTTCAACTGCGGCGTCGGCATGGTGCTCGTCGTCGCGGAAGATCGCGCCGAAGCGGTGTCGAAGGCGCTCGGCGAGGCCGGCGAGGCGCCGGTGCGGCTCGGCGCCATCACCGCCCGCGGCGCGGAGCCCGTGACCTTCACCGGCCGCCTCGCGCTCTGATGGCGACGAAGCCGAAGACCCGCGTCGCGATCCTGATCTCGGGCCGCGGCTCGAACATGGTCTCGCTGATCGAGGCGGCGAAGGCGCCGGGCTATCCGGCCGAGATCGTGCTGGTGCTCTCGAACCGGCCGGACGCCGCCGGCCTCGCTCACGCCCGGTCAGTCGGCATCACCGCGCACGCCATCGACCACAGGGCCTTCCCCGACCGGGCGACCTTCGACGCCGCCCTCGATGCGGAGCTGCGCGCTGCCGGGGTCGAGCTGGTGTGCCTAGCGGGCTTCATGCGCGTCTTCTCCGCCGGCTTCGTCGAGGCCTGGGCCGGACGAATGATCAACATCCATCCCTCCCTGCTGCCGCTGTTCAAGGGCACGCACACCCACGCGCAGGCGCTCGCCGCCGGCGTCCGCCTCCACGGCTGCACGGTGCATTACGTGGTGCCGGAACTCGATGCCGGCCCGATCGTGGCGCAGGCGGCGGTGCCGGTGCGCGCCGGCGACGACCCCGACAGCTTGGCCGCGCGGGTGATCGTGCAGGAGCACCGCCTCTACCCCGCGGCGCTCGCCCTGGTGGCAGGCGGCGGGGCGCGGCTGCAGGGCGATCGCGTGGTGATCGAGGACGACGGTGCTGCCGCCGACGCGGCCCTGTTGAGCCTCTGAACCGCTCTTCCCTCCCCGCTTCTGCGAGGGAGGCAGATCGTGCGCTCGGTCGTCAGACCGGCCGCTGCAGCTTGCACGCGTCGAGGGCGTTCAGCGCCTTGGCGCGGGCGGAATCGTTGAAGTAGCCGGTGGCGCGGTAGGCCTCGATCTCGGACTCGTCGAGCGAGCGCATGGTCTGCTTCGCGTAGCAGCCGCAGGGACGCTCCAGCGAGGCTTCCGGCGCGCTGGTGAGGCGGGCCTGCACCACGGCGCAGGCGTGGCGCACGCGGCCTTCGAGGTTCGCCTTCGGCGCCGTGCGCAGCGCCGGATCGGGCTGGTACTGCTCGAACGGCGCGGAGGAGCCGCTGGCGAGGGCGGCGGTCGCGGCGAGCGAGAGCAGGCCGGCGGCGATCAGGGACAGGCGGCGGGTCGTCATGGCAGGTCCGTTGGCGAGATCGGGAAATCCGATGCCGTTGGACTCTTTGGCCGCACGCTTCGTCAATGGCGGTGCGGCCACACCGCCCTCCATTCCGGGCGGTGTGGCATTCGACAGGGTCGAAGGCGTCGCCGGTGTGCTCCGGCGACCACCCTCGGCCGAGATGTCCGCGTGGTCTTCAGCCGACGATGTCGGAATCCTGGAAGAACTGCGCGATCTCCATCTTGGCGTTGTCGGCGCTATCCGAACCGTGGACCGTGTTCTCGCCGACCGACTCCGAGAAGGTCTTGCGGATGGTGCCCTCGGCGGCCTGGGCCGGATTCGTCGCGCCCATCACCTCACGGTACTTCGCCACGGCGTTCTCGCCTTCGAGCACCTGAACGACCACCGGGCCGGAGGTCATGAAGGTCACGAGCTCGCCGAAGAACGGGCGCTCCTTGTGGATCTCGTAGAACTTCTCGGCCTGGGCCTGGCTCATCTGGATGCGGCGCTGGCCGACGATCCGCAGGCCCGCCTTCTCGATGACCGCGTTGACCGCGCCCGTGAGGTTCCGCTTGGTCGCGTCGGGCTTCAGGATGGAGAAGGTGCGCTCGGTGGCCATGGTCAGTCCGTTCGGGAGAAAAGAAAGCCGCCCTGAGGCGGCCGGGAAAATCGCTTTCGCGCCGGGCTTATAGCGGGGGCGCCCACCGCCCTCAACCCGACGCCGAATCAAGCTCGGCCATGGCGTGGCTGCAACACTGCCGAAAATTCGCCTGAATGCGAAGGCTTCAGTGTCGCCACGAACTCCACCCGCCCCGCGCCGTCAGGCGCCAGCCTTCGGAGCTTAAGCCACATGCGTCTCGCCCTCGCCTCCGCCCTCCTCCTCACCGGTCTCGCCTCGGCTCACGCCGACGCGGGCAAGGACCCCTCCGGCACCTGGCTCACGGAGGACGGCCGCGCGAAGATCCGGATCGACCGCTGCGGCGCCGGCCAGGCGCAGGTCTGCGGCAAGGTGGTCTGGCTCAAGGTGGCCACGACGGAGGCCGGCACGCCGCGCACCGACATCAAGAACCCCGATCCGAAGAAGCGCTCGCGGCCGGTGCTCGGCCTGCCGCTGATCGAGGGGCTGCAGCCCGACGAGGCGAAGTTCTCGGGCAGCATCTACAACATCGAGGAAGGCAAGATCTATCAGGTCAGCCTCGAGCGCGAGAACGCCTCGGAGCTGTCCGTCTCCGGCTGCCTGCTCAAGGTGCTGTGCGGCTCGCAGACCTGGACCAAGGTTCCGGACGTGAACCAGCAGGCCGCCAACACCGCGTCAGAGGCGGCGCCGCAGAAGCCGGCCAAGCCCGCCGCGAAATAGGCCGAAGCTGCCTCGCGCGGACCCTGCATCATGGTGGGTGCTCCGCCCGACGACGCTAGATCGCCGCCAACCCGCGCTGCACCGCCGGCCGCGCCAGCACACGGTCGAGCCACGCCTTCACGTTCGGCAGCGTGCCGAGGTCGACGCCCTGCTTTCCGGTGAACTTCGCCCAAGGCACCGTCGCCATGTCGGCGATGGAATAGTCCCCGGCGAGGTACTCGCGGTCCGCGAGCCGCCGGTCGAGCACGCCGTAGAGGCGATTGGTCTCGGCGGTGAACCGTTCGATCGCGTAGGGGATTTTCTCCTTCGCGTAGATCTTGAAATGGTGGGTCTGGCCGAGCATCGGCCCGAAGCCGGCGCATTGCCAGAACAGCCACTCGTCCACCGCGACGCGGGCGCGCTCGTCGGTCGGGTAGAAGCGGCCGGTCTTGCGCCCGAGATATTGCAGGATCGCGCCCGACTCGAAGATCGAGACCGGCTCGCCGCCGGGTCCGTCGTAATCGACGATCGCCGGGATCTTGTTGTTCGGCGAGATTTCAAGGAATGCGGGCGCCATCTGCTCGCCCTTGGCGATGTCGACCGGCACGACGCGGTACGGTAGGCCGCACTCCTCCAGCATGATCGGGATCTTCCAGCCGTTCGGCGTGCTCCACGTGTGGAGGTCGATCGGTTTGCCGGTCACGGCCGCCATCGCTTGCCTTCGCTCTCGCCGGATCGGCCAGCCGACACGACGGGCCTCGGCTGCCGACGGTAGCTACCGCGGAACTCGCCGCGTACTCAAGAGCGCCAGGCCACCACTCACGATTTCGAGAGGCGGGGCCGGCGGCTGTTGGTGCGGAGGCGCACGGCCTTGTTCCCGGGCGCGCTTGCCGCTGTGATGGTGTGAGGTTCGCCGCATCGGGATTCGATGGGCCGCCACGGAGGGTCCGCCGTCATGTTCGCCCGTTTCCTCGCGATCGCCGCCTTCTCTGTCCCGCTGGCCCTGGCCCAGCCGGCCACGGCCAAGGAGGCGCCCGCGGCCAAGCCGACCGAGACCCCGATGGCGGCGCCGGCCACGCCCGCCGCCAAGCCGGGCGCGACGCCGAGCGCCGGGCAGACGGCGGCGCGCCAGCGCCAGAAGACCTGCGGCGCCCAATGGCGTGCGCTGGCCGACGCCGAGAAGGTGTCGCAGGGGCCGAAGTGGCCGCAATACTGGAGCAAGTGCAACAAGCGCCTGAAGGGTGAGAAGGCCTGACGGATCGTCCGCCCGCTCTGCGGGTTGTGCGTCCGGGTGCCCACGCGTAACCGAACGGCATGATGACGGAACGGCAGGCGCTTCAGCGTGTGGTGGCGGTGGCGGCGATCGTGCCGGTCGCCGCCGGATTGTACGGCGTGGTCTTCGGCATCAACGGGATGGAGGGCGGCGTGCCCAACATCTCCGCGGACAGCCATTTCCGCTATCTCTCCGGCCTGCTTACCGGCGTCGGCATCCTGTTCCTCACCTGCGTCCCCGGGATCGAGGACAAGGGACGCCTGTTCCGGTTCCTGACCCTCGTCGTCGTGCTCGGTGGGCTTGCGCGGCTGCTCGGCCTGTGGCTCACGGGCGTCCCGTCGCTGACGATGCTGGCGGCGCTGGGCATGGAGCTCGGCGTCACGCCGTCGCTGTGCCTGTGGCAGGCGCGGATCGCCGGACGGGCGCGCGACGCCGAGGCGGTCCTCGGCACAGCCGCCGCGCCCGGCGCGCGCCTGCGATGAGCGCGGCCGCCACCCGGCGCGCCCCGTGGCTCGACCGCGCGATCGACCGGCTCGACGCGATCGTGCCGAAGCCGGCCGCCTGGGCTTTCGCCTTCCGGATCTGGCTGGCGATGATGCTGGCGCTCTACGCCGCGTTCTGGTTGCAGCTCGACAGCGCGTCGTCCGCCGCCACAGGCGTCGCGATCCTGGCGCAGCCCAAGCGCGGGCAGGCGATCTCGAAGGCGGCCTACCGCTTCCTCGGCACCGTCGTCGGCGGCATCGTGGCGATCGTGTTCATGGCGCTGTTCGCGCAGGACCGCGTGACGCTGCTCGTCGCCTTCTCGGTGTGGATCGGGCTCTGCGTCTTCACCGCCCAGTACCTGCAGGACACCCGCGCCTACGGTGCGATGCTCTCGGGCTATACCGTCGCGATCATCGCGCTTGCGCATATCGATGCGCCGCAGACGACCTTCGACGCGGCGGTCGGGCGGCTTGCGGCGATCACGGTGGCGATCGTCACGATCACCTTCATCAACGATGCTCTCGCCTCTCCCAGCACGTGGCGCACGCTGTTGCCGACCCTGTCGTCGGGCTACGACGGCACCAAGGCCTTCGCCCACGAGGCGTTCACGTCAGGCGATCCCGGGCCCCTACGCACCGCAGCCCTCATCCGCACGATCGCGCCGATGCGCGCCGACGCCAGCGCCATCGCCGGCGAGCTCGACGACGGCCCGTATCGCGCGGCCGGATCCCGCAGCGCGATCGCGGCGCTCTACGTGATGGCGGCAGCGAGCCGCGCCGCCGTCAACGCCGCGGCGGCGCTTCGCCATCCGAGCCCGGCGGTGGAGGAGGCGCTGGGCTTGTGCCGCGAGGTTTCCGGCGGCGGCGTCGGCGAACCGGAGGCCGCACGCCTCGACCGGATCGACGCGAGGCTGCGCGACCTCGTCGATGAGGCGGTCCGGGACGGGCGCCGCCCCCTCGACGAGCTGGTGGCGCTTCAGCGCTGCCTCGACTTCGTCAACGCCGCGACCTTCGCGGACGACGGAGTGCGCGCGCTCGCCGACGGCCACGTGCCGCTGCGCGACGTGAAGCTCCCGACGCACCGCGACTTCCCCGTGGCCTTGCGCGCGGCGTTGCGGGTGGCGATCGGCTTCGGGCTCACCGCCGCCTTCATGATCCTGTCCGGCCTGCCGCAGACCTCGTTCGCGCTGGTGCAGGTGGCTTCCACCTGCGCGCTGTCGTCCACCGCCCCGGACCCGAAGAAGTTCGCCGTCGGCGTGCTGATCGGCATGCCGCTGGCGTCGCTGTTCGCCGGCATCGTGCTGTTCGCCTTCCTCAACGGGAACCAGGGCTTCCCGCTGCTCGCCATCGCGATGATCGTGCCGGTCTTCGTCGCCTGCTTTCTGTCGCTGAACCAGTCGACCTTCGGCATCGGCTTCATCGCGCTGGTGTTTACGCCGGTGCTGATCGCCCCGGAGAATCCGCAGAGCTACGATCCGCAGACCTACCTGATGAACGTCGCGCTGGTGATCGCGGCGGCGATCATCCTGTTCCTCGCGGTGCGCCTGGTCCTGCCGATCTCGCCCTCGCAGCATCGCGCCTTCGCGCTGGATTCCGCCAAGCGCGCGCTCGCCGAAGCCCTGGCTGGCGAAGGCGGCGACGCGACCACGCGGACCAGCCTGAACGCCGACCGGCTGTTCCAGTTCGCGGGCTACACCTCCGGCAGCCGCGCGGTGCGCCGGATGGCGATGGTCCACGCCTTCGCCCTGTCGCAGCTGGAATCGGCCGCCGCCCGCGCCCACGCACAGATGCGGCTGCTAGACGGGACCGCGGGAATGCGCGATCCCGTGGCGAAGGGCCGGGACGCGCTCGCGCGCGGCGACGCCTGGCGCCTGCAGGACGCGGCCCGCGACCTCCTGCGCGCCGCGCCCGCGGACGACCGCGGCGCGCGCATGACGGTCGCGCGCGCGGCCGCCGATATCGTGGCGGCCGCGCGCGTTATCGAGCGGCATCGGCGCTTCCTCGTGCGGCTCGACATGCCGGGTTTCTGAGGCGAAGGGTTTCGCGAGGGTCTCGAAGGCGACGATGCGTCATGAACTGCAAATCGGCGGGATCCTTGTCTCGCCCTTCGTCGCCTATGCGCTGGGCGCCTTCGCGATCCTGATCGCGCTGCGCTTCGTCTTCGCGCGCATCCGCTTCAGCCGCTACGTCGCCAACCCGCCGCTCGCCGAGGCCGGGATCTACGTCTGCGTCCTCGCCCTCCTGATCGTGTTGCTGTGATGGCCGACGAAGACGACCCCAAGGCCTCGAACGGTGACCGGGCTGGGAGCGACCATGCCGCGGCCCCCCGCGGCGATCCGCCGGCTCTGGCCGACGACCGTCCCGCCCGTGCGCGCGGCGGCCGCATCGGCAAGGTGTTTCGCCTGGCCGCCACCGGCGTGATCCTGGTGCTGGCGTTCCTCGCCGCGACCGTGGTGTGGTCGTACTACGTCACCGCGCCGTGGACGCGCGACGGCCGGGTGCGCGTCCAGGTGGCGAGCATCGCGCCGCAGGTCTCGGGGCAGATCGTCGAGCTGCGGGTGGTGGACAACCAGAGCGTGAAGCGCGGCGACGTGCTCTACGTCATCGACCCGTTCGACTTCGAGGTGAACGTCGCTTCCGGCGAAGCCGAGGTGAAGAACCGCGAGGCCGACCTCTCGGTGAAGAACGCCCAGTCGGCCCGGCGCCAGGCGCTGACCACGGTCTCGACCTCCGTCGAGGAGAAGCAGCAATATGCCGGCACGGCCAAGATCGCCGAGGCGGCCCTGGAGACCGCGAAGGCGCAGCTCTCGCAGGCCAAGACCAACCTCGGGCGCACGCAGGTGAAATCGACGGTGAACGGCCGGGTCACGAACCTGCTGCTGCGCGCCGGCGACTACGCCACCACCGGCACCTCGAACATCTCGGTCATCGACACGGATTCGTTCTGGGTCGACGGCTATTTCGAGGAGACCAAGATGGCGAACATCCATGTCGGCGACCCGGCCGAGATGGCGCTGATGGGATATTCGAACCACCTGCGCGGCACGGTCGAGAGCATCACGCAGGGCATCTCCACCGCGAACGCCGCGGCGAGCACGCAGGGGCTGCCGAACGTCGACCCGGTCTACACCTGGGTGCGGCTCGCGCAGCGGGTGCCGGTGCGCATCCGCATCGCGCACGTGCCGCCGGGGGTGCCGCTGGTGGCCGGCATGACCGCGACCGTGGTGGTGGGCGAAGGCGGCGCACCGCCGCCGGCCTGGTTCATGGACCTGCGCCGTCGCCTCGCTGGCGATCCGCCGGCCACGCGGGAGGCCGACGCCGACCGCCGGTGACAAGGCGGACCGGCTCTGGGCGCAGGCGGCTCAGTCGATCCCGAGCTTGCTCTTCAGCAGGGCGTTGACGGCGGCCGGGTTGGCCTTGCCGCCGGTGGCCTTCATGGTCTGGCCGACGAACCAGCCGAGCAGCGTCGGCTTCTCCTTCGCCTGCTGGACCTTGTCGGGGTTCTTGGCGACGATGTCGTCGATCGCCGCCTCGATCGCGCCGGTGTCGGTGACCTGCTTCATCCCGCGCGCCTCGACGACCGCACGCGGGTCGCCGCCCTCGGTCCAGACGATCTCGAACAGGTCCTTGGCGATCTTGCCGGAGATGACGCCCTCGCCGATCAGGTCGATGATCTGGCCGAGCTGGTCGGCGGAGACCGGCGTCGCCTCGATGCCGAGGCCTTCCTTGTTGAGGCGCCCGAACAGCTCGTTGATCACCCAGTTCGCGGCCGCCTTGCCGTCGCGCTTGGCGGCCACCGCCTCGTAGTAGTCGGCAGACGCCCGTTCGGCGACGAGCACGTTGGCGTCGTAAGGCGAGAGCCCGAAATCGGCGATGAGCCTCGCCTTCTTGGCATCCGGCAGCTCGGGGAGCCCTTCGGCGAGGGCGTCGACGTAGGCCTGGTCGAACTCGAGCGGGAGCAGGTCCGGGTCGGGGAAATAGCGGTAGTCGTGCGCCTCCTCCTTCGAGCGCATCGACCGGGTCTCGCCCTTGGACGGGTCGTACAGGCGCGTCTCCTGCGCGATCGTGCCGCCGTCCTCGATGATCGCGATCTGACGCCGCGCCTCCGATTCGATCGCCTGGCCGATGAAGCGGATCGAGTTGACGTTCTTGATCTCGCAGCGGGTGCCGAGCGGCTGGCCGGGCAGCCGCACCGAAACGTTCACGTCGGCGCGGAGCGAACCCTTCTCCATGTCGCCGTCGCAGGTGCCGAGGTAGCGCAGGATCGTGCGCAGCTTGGTCACGTAGGCGCGCGCCTCCTCGGAGGAGCGCAGGTCCGGCCGCGAGACAATCTCCATCAGCGCGACCCCGGAGCGGTTGAGGTCGACGAAGCTCTGGGTCGGGTTCTGGTCGTGCAGCGACTTGCCGGCATCCTGCTCCAGATGCAGCCGCTCGATCCCGACGGTGATCGACTCGCCGTCGAGCAGGTCGACCACGACCTCGCCCTCGCCGACGATCGGGTCCTTGTACTGCGAGATCTGATAGCCCTGCGGCAGGTCCGGGTAGAAGTAGTTCTTCCGGTCGAACACCGAGCGGTGGTTGATCTGCGCCTTCAGGCCGAGGCCGGTGCGCACGGCCTGCGCCACGCATTCCTCGTTGATCACCGGGAGCATGCCCGGCATCGCCGCGTCGACCAGCGAGACGTGGTCGTTCGGCTCGGCCCCGAACTCGGTGGAGGCGCCGGAGAACAGCTTCGAGCGGCTGGTGACCTGGGCGTGGATCTCCATGCCGATCACGACCTCCCAGTCGTGCTCGGCGCCCTTGATGAGCTTCTTCGGGTTCACGGGAGCCGTCATGCTCGGACTTTCATGCAACGAAGCGCCGGAGCGCCGCGGAGTGTCGTGGCGGTGCGCAGGCCGGTCAAGGCGCGTGCGGCCGCAGGATCTTTCGGGCGGTGAAGCCCAGGATCGACCACAGGATGGCCGCGCCGACCCGTACCGGGAAGAAGGTCGGCCCGTCGTGGCTCACGGGCGCCGGCCAGGGAATGCCGATCGCGGTGACCGCCCAGGAGAACAGCACCGCCGCCACGAACCCCGCGATCACCGCGACGAAGAGTTTGCCGAACTGGTCCGCCGACCAGCCGAGATAGAGGCAGACCGCGATCAGGACCGGATCGAAACCGGCCCAGATCCAGACCGTCCAGGGATAATACGGGACCGTCACCACCAGGCCTTCGGCAGCACCGTGCGCCCGGCCGCGCGCTCGATGACCTCGGCGGTGGCGAACAGGGTCTCCTCGTCGAACGGCCGCCCGATGAGCTGCAGACCGAGCGGCAGGCCCTGGCCGTCGAGACCGGCCGGCACCGCGATGCCGGGAAGCCCGGCCATGTTCACGGTCACGGTGAACACGTCGTTGAGGTACATCTCGACCGGGTCGGCGGAGGCCTTCTCGCCGACGCCGAAGGCGGAGGACGGCGTCGCCGGCGTCAGGATGGCGTCGACGCCCGCCGCATAGGCCTCCTCGAAGTCGCGCTTGATCAGCGTGCGGATCTTCTGAGCGCGGACGTAGTAGGCGTCGTAGTAGCCGGCCGACAGCACGTAGGTGCCGATCATGATCCGGCGCTTCACCTCGCGGCCGAAGCCGGCCGCGCGGGTGTTCTCGTACATGGCGGCGATGTCACGTCCCGGCACGCGAAGGCCGTAGCGGACGCCGTCGTAGCGGGCGAGGTTCGAGGAAGCCTCGGCCGGCGCGACGATGTAGTAGGCCGGCAGCGCGAGCTTGGTGTGCGGCAGCGAGATCTCGCGGATCGTCGCGCCCGCGTCCTTCAGCCAGGCGGCGCCGTCGTCCCAGAGCTTCTGGATCTCGGCGGGCATGCCCTCGACCCGGTACTCCTTCGGGATGCCGATGGTGAGGCCCTTCACGCCGCGCGAGACCGCGGCCTCGAAATCCGGCACGGGGAGGTCGACACAGGTGGTGTCGCGGGCATCAGGCCCTGCCATCGAGCCGAGCAGGATCGCGCAGTCGCGCACCGTGCGGGCGATCGGCCCGGCCTGGTCGAGGGAGGAGGCGAAGGCCACCGTACCCCAGCGCGAGACGCGGCCGTAGGTCGGCTTGATCCCGACCGTGCCGGTGAAGGCGGCCGGCTGCCGGATCGAGCCGCCGGTGTCGGTGGCGGTGGCGCCCAGGCACAGATGCGCCGCGACCGCCGCGGCCGAGCCGCCCGACGAGCCGCCGGGGACGATCTTCACGTCGGACCCGGTACGCCGCCACGGCGAGATCACTCCACCGTAGGCGCTGGTCTCGTTCGAGGAGCCCATGGCGAACTCGTCGAGGTTCAGCTTGCCCAGCATCACCGCGCCGTCGCGCCAGAGGTTAGCGGAGACGGCGGATTCGTAATGCGGTTCGAAATTCTCCAGGATCTTGGAGCCCGCCGTCGTGGTCACGCCTTCGGTGCAGAACAGGTCCTTGATGCCGAGCGGCAGGCCTTCGAGCGGCCCGGCCTCGCCCTTGGCGATCTTCGCGTCGGACGCCTCGGCCATCTTGAGGGCGCGGTCGGGCGTCTCCAGCAGGTAGGCGTTGAGCACGCGCGCCTTCTCCAGGGCGTCGATGTGCGCCTGCGCGATCTCGCGGGCGGAGAAGGTCTTGGCCCTCAGGCCGTCGCGCGCCTCGGCGAGGCTGAGTTCGTTGAGTTCCGTCACGCTGTTCGTCCTCGGCCGTTCGGCCGCGATGCGGGTCAGGGGCGTTCCGGCCGGCGGAGCCGGCGGACGCGGCAGATGTCGTTCACGGGCCGGCGTTTCGCGGCCCGGCCGGCCTACTCGACGACCTTGGGAACGAGGAAGTAGTGGTCCTCGGTCTCCGGCGCGTTGGCGACCACGTCGACCGCGCGACCGCCGTCGGTGACGACGTCCTTGCGCTTCTTCATCGCCATCGGCGTCACCGAGGTCATCGCCTCGACGCCGGTCACGTCGACCGCGCTCAGCTGCTCGACGAAGGCGAGGATGGCGTTCAGCTCGCCCTGCAGCGGCGCGACCTCGTCGTCGGCCACCGCGATGCGGGCCAGATGCGCGATGCGCCGGACTGTCTTCTCGTCGACCGACATGCTGCCTGTTCGTCTTGCGCGTTCGTCTCGGAAGGTCGGGCGCCGGCAGCGGCGATTGCCGGCCCTTCCACGGTCCAGGCGCTATAGCACCGGGCTTCGCGGCGCCGCAACGCGCCGGCGATCAGGTGACGATATGGTTCGGGATCCCCGTGGTCTCGATGAGGATGCCGCTTGGGCGGATGGGGCGGAACTCCGCGAGGGCGAAGCCCAGCACCAGCACCTCGAAGGCGATCAGCAGCATCAGCTTGTGCTTGCGCGGCATGGCACGCCGGGCGGGCGCCTTGACGGGAGCTTGGGGGACGAACGAACCGATAGCCTGCACGATTGCCTCCGCAACGGGGTTAACGAAACCTTAACCATCGTTATGAGGGAAGCGCTGCGTCCTGCGCCAGGGCAAGTTCGGGACGCGGTTAACGCCTGTGGATGGAGCGGGGACGCGATGTGGAACACGGTGTTCGAGCGCCTTCATCCGGGGGCGCGGTCGAGCGAGGCGGAGATCGCGCGGGCGGAGGCCGAACTCGGGTTCGCGCTGCCCGAATCGTATCGCAGCTTCTGCCGCGCGTGCGGCGCCGGGCTCGCGAACGGCCACTTCCGGATCGCGACGCCCCTGCCCTACCCGGCGGCCGACCTGGTGACGCGGGCCGAGATCGTCGCCGACAGCATCAACGCAGCGATCCAGGCGCTTTCCGCCGCCGACACGCCGCACCGCTTCTCGATCGAGGACGGCGACCTGTCGCGGCTGGAGCGCGCCTGCTTCTTCGGCGAGGGCGACGACGGCAGCTTCCTGTTCTGGGACGTGTCGGGCGCGGGCGAGTACCCGATCTGGGTGATGGCCCCCGACCTCGAGACCGTCCGCTTCGGCGGCGACACCCTGGACGCGTTCTTCAAGCGGACGCAGGGGCTGACGATCCTCGACGTGCTCGGCGACGGCACCCCGCCGCTCGTCTCGACCTTCGAGGGCATCGAGGCGGCGGTGCTGGCGCGGGCCGGCGAGCCGGCGCAGGACGGCGCGCCGGTGTGAGCGCTTGGCGGGATGGGACACGATGGACACGGACGCGCTACGCACCTTCGCCGAGGCCTCCCGCGGCGGACCCCGGCTGATCGGCATCGATCTCGGCACCAAGACCATCGGCCTCGCGCTGTCCGACCTCGGACGGCAGATCGCCTCGCCGCTTGAGACGATCAAGCGCGTGAAGTTCACGCCCGACGTGGCGCGGCTGCGGTTCCTGTGCGAGCAGCACGCGGTCGGCGGCCTGGTGATCGGCCTGCCGCTGAACATGGACGGGAGCGAGGGCGTGCGGGTGCAGTCGACGCGCTCGTTCGTGCGCAACCTGAAGCCGCTCCTCGACCTTCCGGTCCTGTTCTACGACGAGCGCCTCTCGACCGCCGTCGTCACCCGCGCGCTGATCGCGGCCGACACCTCTCGGGCCAAGCGCAGCCAACTCGTCGACAAGCTCGCCGCCGCCTACATCCTGCAGGGCTGCCTCGACCGGATGCGCGGGATGGTCGAATCGGAGGACGACGACCTGGATTGAAGGCGTCACCCGACGAGCGACACCATCCCGCTGCCGTGCCGCTCGATCCGCCCGTCGAGCTCGAGTTCGAGCAGCGTCGTCTGCACCACGCGCACCGACAGGCCGGTCGCGCGGGCGATCTCGTCGGTGCCGACCGGCGTCGGGCTCAGCGCGGCGACGATCGTCTCGCGGTCGCCCACCGGCTCTGCCGGCTCCGGCGCCTCGAACGACGGCGCCGGCATTGATGAGGCGCCGTCATCGAGGTCGATCTCGTCCCAGAAATCCGGCTGGTCGGCCAGATCCGGTGGCGGCAAGGCCGGCGCCTGGTCGGGGTCGCCGCCGCGCTCGATCAGCGGCGCGATCGCGGCGAGGACGTGATCCATCTCGGCGACGAGCGTCGCGCCCTGGCGGATGAGGTCGTTGGTGCCCTCCGCCCGCGGATCGAGCGGCGAGCCCGGCACCGCGAACACCTCGCGCCCCTGTTCGAGGGCGAAGCGCGCGGTGATCAGCGAGCCCGACCGGCGCGCCGCCTCGACCACCGCGGTGCCGTAGGCGAGCCCCGAGATGATGCGGTTGCGCCGCGGGAAGTCGCGTCCGCGGGGCACCCAGCCCATCGGCATCTCGGCGACAACCGCGCCGCCGGCCTCCAGCATCGACTCGACGAGGCCGGCGTGGTTGGCCGGATAGATCTTGTCGTGCCCGCCGGCGAGCACCGCGACGGTGCCGGTCGCGGCCGAGGCCTTGTGGGCGCGGGCGTCGATGCCGCGGGCCAGGCCCGAGACCACGACGAGGCCCGCCTCGCCCAAGCCCCGCGCCAACCGTTCGGTGAAGGCCAATCCCGAGGCCGAGGCGTTGCGCGAGCCGACGATCGCCACCGCGGGCCGGGCCAGCGCTTCGGCGGACCCGCGGATCGCGACGAGCGGCGGCGCAGAATCGGCCGCCTGGAGGATCTTCGGGTAACCGGCCTCCCCCATCGCGACGATGCGGGCACCCAGGCGCGCGGCCGCCGCGATCTCGGCCTCGGCCTCGTCGCGCGTCGGCGGCTCGATCCGTCGTCCGCGCCGGGCGGTGAGGTTCGGCAGGGCCGCGAGCGCGGCCGCGGCGCCGCCGAAGCGGTTGATCAGGCCGCGAAAGGTGCGCGGGCCGACCCCTTCGGTGCGGATCAGGCGGAGCCAGTCGACCCGCTGTGCGTCGGTGAGCTGCACGGGCCCTCCCTCGGAAGGGGTCTCAGCCCTTCTGACCGATCCGTCCCTCGGTGCCGTCGACGAGCCGGCGGATGTTGGGCGCGTGCTTCCACCATAGCAGCAGGCCGAGAACGAGGAAGAGCCCCGCGCGGCTCGGATCGCCCAACGCCCACAGGATGATAGGGGTTGCGGCCGAGGCCGCGAGCGCCGCGAGCGACGAGTAGCGCAGGGTGAAGGCGAGGCCGAGCCAGATCGCGGCGAAGGCGAGCAGCGCCAGGGGGCTCAGCGCCAGCAGCACGCCGAGGAAGGTGGCGACACCCTTGCCGCCCTTGAATCCGAGCCAGACCGGGAAGAGATGCCCGAGGAAGGCGCCGAGCCCGGCCGCGAGCGCCGGCCAAGCGCCGGAGCCTTGGCCAACCCCTTGGCCGATCCGCTGCGCGATCAGCACCGCCGCGGTGCCCTTGAGCGCGTCGCCGAGCAGCGTCGCGGCCGCGAGGCCCTTGCGGCCGGTGCGCAGCACGTTGGTCGCGCCGATGTTGCCCGAGCCGATGGCCCGCACGTCGCCGAGGCCGGCCAGCCGCGTGAAGATCAGCCCGAAGGGAATCGAGCCCAGTGCGTAGCCGAGCGCCAGGCAACCGAGGACGACCGGCCAGGCGATGTCCGACGGCGCGGTCATGCCGCCGCCGCGAGGTCGGGTGAGCGGTGGACGATTCGGCCGCCGACGAGCGTCAGCACCGCCGCGCCCTGCATCCTTGCCTCGTCGAAGGGCGAGTTCTTGGAGCGGGACTTCAATGTCCGCTTGTCGAGGACGTAGGGCACGTCGGGATCAATCAGCACGAGGTCGGCCGGGGCGCCGACGGCGAGACGCCCGGCCTCGCGGCCGAGGATCCGAGCCGGGTTCGCCGACAGGGCGGCGAGCAGGCGCGCGAGGGAGACGTCCCCCGCGCGCACGAGGCGAAGCGAGGCGCCGAGCAGGGTCTCGATCCCGAGCGCGCCGTCGGCGGCCTCGGCGAAGGGCAACCGCTTGGTCTCCACGTCCTGCGGGTTGTGGTCGGAGACGACCACGTCGATCACCCCCTCGTTCAGCGCCGCCGCCAGCGCCTGCCGGTCGGCCTCGCCGCGCAGGGGCGGCGAGAGCTTGCAGAAAGTGCGGTAGTGGCCGATGTCGCCCTCGTTCAGGACGAGGTTGTTGACCGAGGCGCCGCAGGTCACCGGCAGCCCGTCCGCCTTGGCCCGACGCACGATCTCGACTGAGTCGGCGCACGAGATCATCGCCGCGTGGTAGCGCGCGCCGGTGAGGCGGACGAGGCGGAGGTCGCGCTCCAGCATCATCGTCTCCGCTTCGCGCGGGATGCCCATCAGTCCGAGGCGCGACGCTAACTCGCCCTCGTTCATCACCCCCTCGCCGACCAGGTCGGGCTCCTCGACGTGCTGCATCAGCAGGGCGCCGAAGTCGCGGGCGTAGGTCATCGCCCGGCGCATCACCTGAGCATGCGTGACGGCTCTCAGCCCGTCGGTGAAGGCGACCGCGCCGGCTTCCTGGAGCAGGCCGAACTCGGTCATCTCCTGTCCGGCGAGTCCCTTGGTGATGGCAGCGGCCGGCAGGACGTTGACGCAGGCGGTGTCGCGGGCGCGCCGCAGCACGAAGTCGACGATCGCCGGCCCGTCGATCACCGGGTTGGTGTCCGGCATGCAGACCAGCGTCGTGACGCCTCCCGCCGCCGCCGCCGCGCTCGCGCTCGCCAGGGTCTCGCGGTGCTCGGCGCCGGGTTCCCCGACGAAGGCACGCATGTCGATCAGGCCCGGCGCCAGCACGTGCCCGCCGCAATCGATCGCCTTCGCGCCCTCCGGGGTGCCGGGCTCGGCGCCCCAGGCGACGTCGGCGATGCGGCCGTCGCGGATCAGGACATGGCCCGGCCCTTCGCGGCCGGAGGCCGGGTCGAGGAGGGCGGCGTTGGTGAGGAGCAGCATCTGGGGGGGATCAAACCGCGATCTGATTGAGGACCATCTCGCGAACGAGATCACGCCGGGAAAGGCCGCGGCGCTCGGCAGCCGAATCGATCGCTCTGATCGCCGTCTCGTCGAGTCCGAGCTCGTCGAAGGGGGGACGGATGACGACGGCGGCGTGGCCGGCGGCAAGTGCCTGCGAGACGTCCACGTCCTGACGGAGGACCTCGATGGTCCGCGCAGGCGGCAGGGTCCGTCCGTCCTCCTCGATCAGCGCCATCCACTGCACAAGCGCCTCGGCCGCCTGGATCACGGTCGCGTCGGCCGTCTCGGCGGCGGCGATGCAGCCGGGCAGGTCGGGGAACCATACGCCCCAGAGGCTGGTCGGGTCCTTCTCGAGAATGCCGACATACGCCGTCACGATTCCTGCCTCCCCTTCGTCCAGCCGGCCGCCCGGGCGATGCTTCGCGCGGTCCCGGCCGGAAGGTCGCCGCGGCCGCGCGGCACCGCGACGGTCCCCGCCCGCTCGGGATGCGCGTAGATGTCGTGCGGTCCCTTGAACGGTCGCGTCATCCAACCCTCCCGTTCCAGGCGCCGCCGAATGGCCTGGATATCAAGGTCGAAGTCGCGCGGAGGCATGTCAAGCGTTCGGCAGGTGCGAGGCCAGCGCTTCCATCACCGCCATCCGCACGGCGACGCCCATCTCGACCTGCTCGCGGATCAGCGATTGCGCGCCGTCGGCGATGTCCGAGGCGATCTCGACGCCGCGGTTCATCGGGCCGGGATGCATCACCAGGGCGTCGGGGGCGGCGAGCGCGAGCTTGTCGGCGTCGAGGCCATAATAGCGGAAGTACTCCTTCACCGACGGCACGAAGGAGCCGTTCATGCGCTCGCGCTGCAGGCGCAGCATCATCACGATGTCGCAGCCGTCGAGGCCCTTACGCATGTCGGTGAACACCTCGACGCCGAAGCGCTCGATGCCAGCGGGCAGGAGCGAGGACGGCGCGATCACGCGGACGCGCGCGCCCATCGCCTGAAGCAGGATCAGGTTCGAGCGGGCGACGCGGCTGTGCAGCACGTCGCCGCAGATCGCGACTCGAAGCCCCTCGATCCGCCCCTTGTTGCGCCGGATGGTCAGCGCGTCGAGCAGCGCCTGGGTCGGGTGCTCGTGGGCGCCGTCGCCGGCGTTCACGACCGAGCAGTCCACCTTGCGGGCGAGCAGGTGCACGGCGCCGGCCGAATGGTGGCGCACCACGATGATGTCGGGGCGCATCGCGTTCAGGGTCGCCGCAGTGTCGATCAGCGTCTCGCCCTTCTTCACCGAGGAAGACGCCACCGACATGTTCATCACGTCGGCGCCGAGGCGCTTACCGGCGAGCTCGAACGAGGATTGCGTCCGCGTCGAGGGCTCGAAGAACAGATTGATCTGGGTGCGGCCCCGCAGCGTCGAGAGCTTCTTCTCGACCTGGCGGGAGATCGCCACCGCGGCATCCGCCCGGTCGAGCAACCCCTCGATGTCGGGGCGCGACAGGCCCTCTATCCCGAGGAGATGCCGGTGGGGATAGTTCGGGTGCGTCGGCTGGCTCATCGGCTCGCGTGATAGGTCGCGGCCGGTGCGACGGCAAGCGCGGGCCGCGATCCGGAGGCTGGCAACTTTCCGCGGCGGTTGTACGTAACCGGCTGGGACCACGCGGCGAATGGGTCGCAGTTCCTCCCATCCTTTTCCTGCAATCAGGCGAACTTCCCTTGGCAGCTTCCCCGGCGATTCCCTCCGGCGCCGCGTCCCCCCGCCGCGAGACGATCTACCGGCATCCGCTGGTGATCCGCCTCGCGCATTGGCTCAACGCCGCCTCCCTGCTGATCCTGCTGATGAGCGGGCTGCAAATCTTCAATGCGCACCCGGCCCTGTACTGGGGCGCGAAGTCGACCTTCGACACCCCGGCGCTCGCGATCACCAGCGACACCGACGCCAAGGGCAACGCCCGCGGCGTCGTCACGGTCGGCGGCTACACCTTCGACACGACCGGCGTGCTCGGCCTCTCCAAGGACCAGGGCCAGATAGCCGACCGGGCGTTCCCTTCGTGGAGCACGATCCCCTCGGGGCAGGACCTCGCCACCGCCCGGCGCTGGCACTTCCTGTTTGCCTGGGCGCTGGTGATCAACGGCGCGATCTACCTGTTCTACGGGCTGGTGTCGGGGCAGCTGCGCCGCCGGGTGATCCCGGACGGCGACCAGGTGCGCGACATCGGCGGCTCGGTGCGCGAGCACCTCACCCTGCACTTCCCCAAGGGCGAGGAGGCCAAGCGCTACAACGTGCTGCAGAAGCTGACCTACCTCGCCGTCATCGCGGGTCTGCTGCCGGCGATGGTGTTGGCCGGCCTTGCGATGTCGCCCGGCATGGACGCCGCCTGGCCCTGGCTCGTCGATGCGTTCGGCGGCCGGCAATCGGCCCGCACGGTCCACTTCATCGTGGCCAACCTCCTGGTGCTGTTCGTGATCGTGCACGTGGTGCTGGTGCTGGTCTCAGGGTTTTGGAACAACATGCGCGGCATGGTCACCGGCTGGTTCGCGATCGAGCAGGATGGAGCGACCCGCCGATGAGCACCCTCGACCGCCGCCGCTTCCTCACCACCGTCGCCGCGCTCGGTGGCACCGCGATGCTCGCCGGCTGCGACCGCTTCGCCGGCTCCGCCTACGGCCCGCGGACCCTGAAGGCCGGGGAGGACGCCAACCTGTTCGTGCAGCGCCTGCTGCTCTCGAACGCCTCGCTCGCCAGGGAATTCCCCGAGTCCGAGATTTCGGCCGTGTTCAAGCCGAACGGGACGATCGACCCGCCGGACAAGGCCTACAAGGCGCTGGCGGCCTCGAACTTCTCCACCTTCAAGCTCGAGGTCGGCGGCCTGGTCGAGCGCCCGCAGAGCTTCAGCCTCGCGGACCTGCGCGGGTTGCCGTCGCGGACGCAGACCACGCGGCACGATTGCGTCGAGGGCTGGAGCTGCATCGGCAAGTGGGCCGGCGTGCCCCTGTCCGAGGTGCTGAACCGCGCCGGGTTGAAGCCGCAGGCGCGCTACGTCGTGTTCCACTGCGCCGACACGCTGGAATATGCCGGCGGCGGGTTGGAGGGCGGCAAGGACGGCACCAAGGACGGGGCCTTCATACAACCAGAGAACCCGAGCGCGGTGCGCCACGTCCAGGTCGCTGCGGCGGGCAACGATGCCGACGCCTGGGGCGGCACGCCGCCCGAGGAGCCGGAGGAGACGCGCACGCCGATCCGCTACTACGAGAGCATCGACCTCACCGACGCCTTCCATCCGCAGACGATCCTCGCCTACGACCTCAACGGAAAGCCGCTCCCGGTCTCGAACGGCGCCCCCTTGCGCCTTCGGATCGAGCGCCAGCTCGGCTACAAGCAGGCCAAGTACGTGATGCGGATCGAGGTGGTCGATTCCCTCGCCAAGATCGGCGACGGCCAGGGCGGCTACTGGGAAGACCGCGGCTACGAGTGGTACGCGGGGATCTGAGGCTCGCGCTTCCGAATCCTGGCGATTTGCCGCGCTCGACCGGGTGTTTGGTCGAGCGCGGGTCCCTTCTCCCATGGGAGGGGGAGTCGCGTAGCGTTTCCGGAGTCCTCACCCTCCGTCGGAGCGCCGCTGCGGCGAGACTGTACTGGCGCGTTCGCGCCACGCCTTGGACAGCCCCCATTTGACAACCCGCGGGGCATGAACCACTTCATGCCCGGCGCAGGTCCGGCCCGGCCGCGGCGCGAAACCCCACAATTGGTGCGTTCCTGCCGCTGCTCGGGCTTTGACGAGAGGCTGTTTCGTCCATGAAAGTCGTCGTCGTCGAGTCGCCGGCCAAAGCCAAGACCATCAACAAGTATCTTGGCCGGGACTATGAAGTCATCGCCTCGTTCGGGCACATCCGGGACCTTCCTGCCAAGGACGGCTCGGTCGACCCGGAGGCCGACTTCAACATGATCTGGGAGCTCGACGCCCGCGGATCGAAGCAGGTGTCCGAGATCGCCCGCGCCGTGAAGGGCGCCGACAAGCTGATCCTGGCGACCGACCCGGATCGCGAGGGCGAGGCGATCTCCTGGCACGTGCTGGAGGCGCTGAATGCCCGCAAGGTGCTGAAGGGCATCCCCGTCGAGCGCGTCACCTTCAACGCGATCACCAAGGCGTCGGTCGAGACGGCGATGCGCCAGCCGCGCCAGATCGACCAGGCGCTGGTCGACGCCTACCTCGCCCGCCGGGCGCTCGACTACCTCGTCGGCTTCAACCTCTCGCCTGTGCTGTGGCGCAAGCTCCCCGGCGCCCGCTCGGCCGGGCGCGTGCAGTCGGTGGCGCTGCGACTCGTCTGCGAGCGCGAGGTCGAGATTGAGCGCTTCAAGCCGCGCGAGTACTGGTCGCTGGTGGCGACGCTCTCGACCGCCGACGGCGGCGTGTTCGAGGCCCGGCTCGTCGGCGCCGACGGGAAGCGGATCCAGCGCCTCGACGTCGGCAACGGCGAGGACGCGGCCGCGTTCAAGCGCGACCTCGAGCTCGCGACCTTCCAGGTGGCGAGCGTGGAGGCCAAGCCCGCCAAGCGCCACCCGCAGCCGCCTTTCACCACGTCGACCCTGCAGCAGGAAGCATCGCGAAAACTCGGGATGGCGCCGGCGCAGACTATGCGCGTCGCGCAGAAACTCTACGAGGGCGTCGACATCGGCGGCGAGACCGTGGGCCTCATCACCTACATGCGGACCGACGGCGTCGACATGGCGCCCGAAGCCATCGCCGACGCGCGCCGCGTGATCGGCCGCGAGTTCGGCGACACGTACGTGCCGGGCGTGCCGCGCAAGTACAGCGTCAAGGCCAAGAACGCGCAGGAGGCCCACGAGGCCGTGCGCCCGACCGAGATGGGCCGGCTGCCGAAGCAGGTCGCGCGCATGCTCGATCCCGAGCAGGCCAAGCTCTACGACCTGATCTGGACGCGCACCGTCGCGAGCCAGATGGAGTCGGCCGAACTGGAGCGCACGACCGTGGACGTGACGGCCAGCGTCGGCCCGCGCAAGATCGACCTGCGCGCCACCGGCCAGGTCGTGAAGTTCGACGGCTTCCTCACCCTCTACCAAGAGGGCAAGGACGACGAGGAGGACGAGGACGGCAAGCGCCTGCCGCCGATGAAGGCCGGCGAGGCGCTGAAGCGCGAGCGCATCGCCTCGACCCAGCATTTCACCGAGCCGCCGCCGCGCTTCTCCGAGGCGAGCCTGGTCAAGCGCATGGAGGAACTCGGCATCGGCCGGCCCTCGACCTACGCCGCCGTGCTTCAGACCCTGCGCGACCGCGAATACGTGAAAATCGAGAAGAAGCGCCTTCAGCCCGAGGACAAGGGCCGGCTGGTGACCGGCTTCTTGGAGAGCTTCTTCAAGCGCTACGTCGAGTACGACTTCACAGCCGACCTCGAAGGCCAGCTCGACCGGGTGTCGAACGCCGAGATCGACTGGCGCGACGTGCTGCGCGACTTCTGGCGCGACTTCTCGGCCGCCGTCGGCGGCACCAAGGAGCTGCGCGTCACCGAGGTGCTGGAAGCGCTGAACACGCTGCTCGGCGACCACATCTTTCCGCAGAAGGCGGACGGCTCGAACCCGCGCACATGCCCGACCTGCGGCTCGGGCCAGCTCTCGCTGAAGCTCGGCAAGTTCGGCTCCTTCGTCGGCTGCTCGAACTATCCCGAGTGCAAGTTCACCCGCCAGCTCTCGGCCGCGGGCGTCGACGGCGAGGGCGACGGGTCTTCGCCGGACGGCAGCCCGCCCGGGACGCGGCTGCTCGGCAACGACCCGGTCTCGGGCCTGCCGGTGACGATCCGCGACGGCCGCTTCGGTCCGTTCGTCCAGCTCGGCGAGGCATCGACAGAGAAGGATGCGGCCAAGCCCAAGCGCTCGTCGCTGCCGAAGGGCGTGACGCCCTCGATGGTCGACCTGGAGAAGGCGCTGCGTCTGCTATCGCTGCCGCGCGAGGTCGCCAAGCACCCTGAGACCGGCGAGCCGATCCTGGCCAACCTCGGCCGCTTCGGGCCCTACGTGCAGCACGGCAAGACCTACGCGAACCTCGGCAAGGACGACGACGTGCTCGAGGTCGGCGCCAACCGGGCGATCGACCTGATCGTCGCCAAGGAACAGGGTGGCGGGCGCGGTCGCCCCTCCTCCGATCCCGGCCGTCCGATCGGCAAGGACGAGGCGACGGGGCGCGAGCTCGTTGTGAAGGCCGGCAAGTACGGCCCCTACGTCACCGACGGCGAGGTCAACGCGACCCTGCCGAAGTCGACGGCCGCCGAGGCGCTGACGCTCGCAGAGGGCATCGACCTGGTCAACGCCAAGCGCGCGGCCGGCGGCGGCAAGCCGAGCCGGGGCCGCAAGGCCGCGCCGGCCCGTGGCGCCAAGACGGCGGCGCGGAAGCCCGCGAAGGCCACCAAGGATGTGGACGCACCTGCCAAATCCGCTGCCAAGCCGGCTGCGAAGAAGCGCACGGCCCCGAAGGCCGCGGCGGCCAAGACGCCCGCATCCAAGACGCCCGCATCCAAGACGACCGTTGCGAAGCCGGCTGCGACGAAGAAGGCGAGCGGCTAGACCGTTCGCCGCCGGCTCGGTGATCCGGTCCAATCACGAAGCATCGTCTTCATGCGAGCCGGTGACCGCTTCGCGTGAAGACGCTCGGACGTCTCAGATCAGATAGCTGATCGTCGCCGCAAGCGCCGTCGCGAAGGTCGCCAGGGCGATGGTGGTCGGGCCGACGAGCGTGAGGCGGGACGCGGACGCACCCTCCTGCTCGCAGCCGAAGGCCTGTCCGGCGGCGCGCTCCAGGCGAGCGAGGGTGAGGGTCCGGGCCTCGATCGAAGCGGTCGTCATCGGTGGCGTTCCCTGCCCTAAGCGCGGCGGAGCTTTTGCGGTATAATGCAGGATGCCCTCCCCAGTTCCGCGCGAAACTGCAACGTGAGGCGATCTTAACCAGAGCTGCGCATCACTCCGATGACGGTTGCATCGCAGCGTTTGGTGGGCGCGCGCCGCACATGCGAAGCTGCGCCACGGAATCGCGGGCGGATCGCCTTTGATGTTTCTGTTTTGTTCCGATATCGTGAGCGGATGAAAGCCCATGCGAGACGTGACCCTAAGCCTGGAGCCCGTCGCGTGAGCGACCCCGCTCGCGACCTGTTCGGACCGGGCGCCAAAGGCGCTGCCAAGGGCGCCGTCGACCTTCCGCCCGCATCCGACCGCCGGCGCAAGCCCGCGGCGCCGATGGCGGCGCTCGACCCGCTCGTCGGTTCTGAGGCCGGCTACACCGCGTCCGACATCGAGGTGCTGGAGGGATTGGAGCCGGTGCGGCGCCGGCCCGGCATGTATATCGGCGGCACCGACGAGCGGGCGCTGCACCACCTCTTCTCCGAGGTGATCGACAACTCGATGGACGAGGCGGTAGCGGGCCATGCCAGCTTCATCGAGGTCGAGCTCGAGGCGTCGGGCGCGCTCGTGGTCACCGACAACGGCCGCGGCATCCCGGTCGACCCGCACCCGAAGTTTCCGGGCAAGTCCGCCCTCGAAGTCATCATGACGACGCTGCATGCGGGCGGGAAGTTCGACTCCAAGGTCTACGAGACCAGCGGCGGCCTGCACGGCGTCGGCATCTCCGTCGTCAACGCGCTGTCCGACGTGCTGGAGGTCGAGGTCGCGCGCAACCAGACCCTTTACCGCCAGAGTTTTTCGCGCGGGCATGCCCAGGGTGGGCTGGAGACGGTCGGGCGGGTGCAGAACCGCCGGGGCACGCGCATCCGCTTCCATCCCGACGCGCAGATCTTCGGCTCGCTGGCATTCGACCCGCGCCGCCTGTTCAAGATGGCGCGCTCGAAAGCCTACCTGTTCGGCGGCGTCGAGATCCGCTGGCGCTGCGCGCCGTCTCTGATCGAGGGCACCGACGTGCCGGCCGAGGCAGTGCACCGCTTCCCCGGCGGCCTGCGCGACTACCTCGCCCGCGACATCGAGGGCAAGGAGCTCGTCACCGACGCGATCTTCTCCGGCAAGATCACCAAACCCGGCTCGCACGGCTCCCTCGAATGGGCCGTCGCCTGGATGGTGCACGACGACGGCGTCTCGGCTTCCTACTGCAACACCATTCCGACGCTGGAGGGCGGCACCCACGAATCGGGCCTGCGCGTCGCGCTTTTGCGGGCCTTGCGCGAGCATGCCGAGCGGGTGAACCAGGCCAAGCGCATGACGGCCGTCACCACCGACGACGTGATGGCCACCTGCGCCTCGATGCTGTCGGTGTTCATCCGCGAGCCCGAGTTCCAGGGCCAGACCAAGGACAAGCTCGCCACCGTCGAGGCGTCGCGCATCGTCGAGACGGCGATCCGCGACGCCTTCGACCATTGGCTCGCCGCCTCGCCGGCCCAGGCCAACAAGGTGCTCGACTGGGTGATCGACCGGGCCGAGGAGCGCCTGCGCCGGCGCCAGGAGAAGGAGGTCGCGCGCAAGACCGCGACGCGCAAGCTGCGGCTCCCCGGCAAGCTCGCCGACTGCTCGGCCGCCGGCACCGCGGGCTCCGAAATCTTCATCGTCGAGGGCGACTCGGCCGGCGGCTCGGCCAAGCAGGCGCGCGACCGGGCCACGCAGGCGATCCTCCCGCTGCGCGGCAAGATCCTGAACGTCGCCTCGGCGAGCCGCGACAAGCTCGGCGCCAACCAGCTGATCGGCGACCTGACCCTGGCGTTAGGGTGCGGCACGGGCGGACAGTACCGCGGGGAGGACCTGCGCTACGACAAGGTGATCATCATGACGGACGCCGACGTCGACGGCGCCCACATCGCTTCGCTGCTGATCACCTTCTTCTACCGACAGATGCCCAAGCTGATCGACAAGGGACACCTCTACCTCGCGATGCCGCCGCTCTACCGGCTGCAGCAGGGCACCAAGACGGCCTATGCCCGCGACGACGCCCACAAGGAGCAGCTGATCAAGTCGGTGTTCAAGGGCGGCAAGGTCGAGATCAGCCGGTTCAAGGGGCTGGGCGAGATGATGCCGGCGCAGCTGAAGGAAACCACGATGGACCCGAAGAAGCGCATCCTGCTGCGCGTCGCGGTTCTCGACGAAGCCCGCGAATCGACGGGCGACGCGGTCGAGCGCCTGATGGGCAACAAGCCCGAGGCGCGCTTCGCCTTCATCTCCGAGCGCGCCGTCTTCGCCGAGAAGACCGACCTCGACATCTGAGGCGACCCCATTGGCGGTGCGACACGAAGCCCGGCCCTGCGGCCGGGCTTTTTCGTGCGTAGCTCAGTGCGAGTAACGGGTCTGCAAAACGCAAGAAGCCCGGCCTTTCGGCCGGGCTTCTCTGTATCGGGTCGAGGATCGGGTTCGGCTGCGGCCCGGGGTGCGGGCCGCGTCCGGTCCCGAAGGTCCTAGTACGAGCCGAACTTGTAGTTCAGGCCGGCGCGCACGACAGCGAACTCGGTGCTGTTGTTGCGGTTCAGGCCGCTCTGCACGACGGTCACGCC